>JBBQPB010000044.1:0-10450 GCA_038331435.1 Thermomicrobiales bacterium
AAGATCTCTTCGGCTACCTGGGCATCGCCCACGATACGCAAGGAGAAGGAATACACCGCGCGCGAATATCGCTCGTAAAGCGTTTCGAGCGCTTCCTGATCTCCCTGGGTAACCAGCGTAATCAGGTCGGCATCAGAAACCCCAGTCAGGTCGGAAATTGGGTCCGATCCATAGGAACCAGCCATCTCACGTACCGCTGGCTTCCCTGAACCGGAATCCGTTGCCATCCGCCCGGCTCCCGTTCGCTTTATATACGTCAGCGGTTGCCAATCGGGATGTCCTTTTTTTGAGAAATGTGTGGCGTTCGCAGATATTGCCTGTTCGTTCAGTCTACCTGATGGGTATTGACCGCAAACCCGCACGGATGTGCAGGTCGCGAAGTGATTACTGATCGGTAAGCGCCAGCCCGAAACGTTCCCGGGCTTCGGCAACCAGCGTGAACGAGCCCGTAATGACCACCGGAAGGTCCGCTGGAAACAGCGCGCGTGCCTTTGCCACTGAAGTTTCGAGGTCAGGGCTGGCAATTGCCTGTGAAATCACTGGGAGGACAATCGTAAGCAGCTCATCGGCGGGAATCGCCCGCGGGTTCTTCGGTGTCGTGACGATGGTGCCTGCGCTCGCCGGCGCCAACGCGGCGAAAAAGGGATCGGGGTGCTTATCTCTGAGCATGCCAGCGATGACGCCGATCGGCCGGCCGAACTCGGCTAGGATCGCGTCGGCAAGCGCCGCCGCAGCCAACGGCGTGTGTGCGCCGTCCAGCACCCAAATGCGGCCATCGAACGCTATTTGTTCGAACCGTCCGGGAAGCGATGCTGCGCTAATCCCCTGGCGAAGAGCTTCGTCCGAGGGGCTCGGTCCAGTGCTGGACATCGTTTCCCAGGCAGCGATCGCCAACGTAGCATTTTCCATTTGGTGATCACCAGGTAGTCTGGTTCGCAGGTGGTCGATCCGGCGCCGGTCGTCGCTCCAGGTGAAGTGGCGCCAATGGCCCGTCCATTGGAAATCCCGGCCCGCGACGAAGAGCGGTGACTGACGCGTACAGGCGGCTTCCTCGATGATGCGCATCGCTGCCGC
Organism: Thermomicrobiales bacterium; assembly: GCA_038331435.1. Lineage (GTDB taxonomy): Bacteria > Chloroflexota > Chloroflexia > Thermomicrobiales > UBA6265 > JAMLHN01. The sequence continues at coordinate 1,075 of JBBQPB010000044.1, forward strand.
CTCCTGTTTCGCGGCCACGGTGGGAGTCCCTTGCTTGATGATGCCCGCCTTGTTCTCCGCGATTGCTTCGATGGTCTCTCCAAGAATCTGCGTGTGCTCCAGATCCAGCGGTGTAATGATCGAAACGATGGGCGTGACCACATTCGTAGCGTCGAAGGTCCCGCCCAGTCCCACTTCCACCACGGCGAGGTCGCACCCCGCATCGGCAAACGCGAGTAGTGCCATCACGGTCACCAACTCGAACGCGGTGACCCGGCCCAGCTCGGGGGCGTTTCGCTCCAGGCGTTCCGTGGTCGATTGGACGACCTCGCCAATGCGCCCGAAGTCGTCTCTGGAGATAGGGTGGCCATTGATCGCGATCCGCTCTCGAAACGAATGCAGATGCGGTGAGGTGGAAAGTCCAGTGCGATAGCCCGCGGCCAAGCCGATGGCGGCAACATACGCCGCGGTCGAGCTTTTTCCTTTGGTTCCGGCAATGTGAACGATTGGATAGGCACGATCGGGCGATTCGAGGGCATCGAGCAGCGCACGGGTGCGAACCAATCCCAGTTGCGGCCCCCCGGAACTGGATGACGGATCGCTAATGGAACCTCGGGCGTAGTTGCTGCGATCGTCGATGAAATCGAGCGCTGCCTGAAACCTGTCGCCAATGACTGACATCGATGCGGTCAGAAACCCGCCGGTTCGAACGCGACCGGCGATCGATCGAACGCCTCGAATAGCTTGCCAAACTGCCACACTCCATTGGCTTCAGGTAACAGGAGCGAATGGTGGCCGTCCAGCGCCGGATCAGTTGCGGGGAAGTCATCCCGGAAATGTGCCCCCCGGCTTTCTTCGCGGAAGAGCGCCGCGTCGATCACTGCTGCGGCGGCCTGGGCAATATTGCGGGCCTCGACCGCGACGCGATCGCTTCCGCCGGCGGCATCGAGCACGCGGAGTTGCGTCGCCACTTCGGCTGCCGCTGTGCGCAACCCCTCGGCAGAGCGGACGACTGCCACATGCTGGCTCATCGCGCGCTGAATCACTTCGACGGCGCCGACTATCGCGGCCAGATCGCCCGCATCGTGGCTGACAGATACCCCGGAGAGCTCCGTCATCGAGAGATCGATGGGTTCTGGACGACCGAGCCGGGTTAGCAAGCTCGCCGCCTCGGTGCCGAAGACAAGGCCTTCCAGCAGCGAGTTGCTTGCGAGGCGGTTCGCGCCATGCACTCCGGTGCAGGATGCTTCGCCAAGTGCGAGCAGACCGGGCAGGCTGGTTCGACCGTCGATTGCGGCCGCGATTCCACCAATAAAGTAGTGCGCGGCTGGCGCGACGGGTATCAGGTCGTTGGCGAGATCGAGTCCGCGCCCTTTCAGCTCTTGAACGATGGTTGGGAATCGCTCATACACGAGCTCGTCTGGCAAATGACGCAGATCGAGCCAGACTTGATCGGTGTTTCCCACCGCCATTGCGGTCTGAATTCCGCGCGCCACCACATCGCGAGGTGCGAGCTCAGCCAGCGGATGGATATCGAGCATGAAGCGCTCGCCGGCATCGTTCAGCAGATAGGCGCCTTCGCCGCGTACCGCCTCGGTGACGAGAAATGGCTCGGTACCGGCCAAGGCCAGCACGGTGGGATGAAACTGTACAAATTCGAGGTCGGCTACAGCCACCCCTGCCCGTAGCGCCATTGCCAGTCCGTCGGCGGTGGCTCCGCCCGGGTTCGAGGTGACCGCCCACAGCTGGCCGGCGCCCCCTGCGGCGACCACCACCCAAGCAGCCGCCATCACGGTGCGTTCTCCGCTGCCAAGCTCGGCTACTATCCCCATGGCGCTGCCATCTTGCACGATAAGATCGAGCGCATAGGCATGATCGAAAACGTCGATATCCGGGTGGGTGCGGGCCGCGGAGACCAATGCTCGCTCGACTTCGGCGCCGGTCGCGTCACCACCTGCGTGCAGAACGCGATGGCGGCTGTGCGCGGCTTCCCGGCCAAGCATGATCTCGCCGGTTTGCAGGCTGCGATCGAACTTGGTGCCAATTGCCAGCAGCCGGTCGACCGCTGCCGGCGCGCCATCGACGAGTTCGCGCACCGCCGCAGAATCGCAAAGTCCAGCTCCGGCGACCAGGGTGTCTTCTTCATGAAGCCGGGTGGAATCGTCCGGTCCGATAGCGGCCGAAATTCCGCCCTGGGCGTATCGTGTATTGCTTTCTCCGAGCACGCCCTTCGTCAGAAGGGCAACCCGCCATCCCTCTGGAAGCGCCAGAGCAAAGGCCAGACCGGCTACTCCGGCGCCGATGACGACCACATCATAGGTACGCATGTCGATAGCTGGCGTCGTGCGATGTGCCAAGAAAGGGCCTCACTCATCGAGGGATGCAACACCCCGGTTCCTGCGACTTAGTGTAGCACTGACACGAACTCGATATAGCTGCAATCGGCCAGCGGCAACGACCGAGTTCGTCAAGCGACCGTGATGAATCCTCGGTCAGTGACCCGCCCCTTGGGGATAACGGAGAGCGCCAGGAACGCGAGCAGCCCATAAGGCGACGAAAGCGGGCAACCGAGATCGTTGGCCGACTGCTCGACCAGTTCCAATTGAGCCGAAACTGCGGCTAGCGATCGGTTCGAGATGATGCCGCCAATTGGCAATGGCAGATCGGCCACGATCTCCCCATCGACCGCGGTGGCAAGCCCGCCCTTCAACTCGATCACGCGTCGTGCGGCCGCCAGCATGTCCTCGTCCGAAACTCCCACCACCACGATGTTGTGCGCATCGTGGGCAATCGAGCTGGCAATGGCGCCGCGTTTCAGACCGAAACCGCGCACATAGCCCACGCCCACTCGCCCGGTTGCCTTGTGGCGCTCGATGCAGGCGACTTTGAGGAAATCGCTTTCGACATCGGCAATCGCGACTCCATCGACCACGACCGGAGTGATGGCTTGAACCCCGGTTATGATCTGTCCATCGTTGACCACGATGGCCTGGGACGCATGTTTCGGATCGAGCCGGAACGAATCGACATCGAGCGGACCGACATGCATCGTGTCGAGGAGTAAGTCTGGTGGTGTATTCGCCGGCAGGTCGACGACCATCTCGCCCCGATAGGCCACAGTTTGACCCTGGAAGAGCACCGTTTCGATGTCGACTGATTCGAAATCGTTGAGGATAATGAGGTTCGCCTCATACCCCGGGGCGACCGCGCCAATACCATCCAGCCGCCAATAGTCGGCCGGATTGAAGGTAGCCAGCCGGTATGCGCGGAACGGGTCCATTCCACCCTTGATGGCACCGCGCACGATTGCGTCGACATGCCCGTCATGCTGCAAGGTAAAGCAGTCCCGGTCGTCGGAGCAGAACGCGCAGCGCGGCCAGGCCCAATCGTTTACCAGCGGAAGCAAGGCATCGAGATTTCGTTCCGATGTCCCCTGGCGAATCATAATGAACAGTCCCATCGCCAGCTTCTCGCGTGCTTCCTCCAGCTCAGTCGATTCATGGTCAGAGGTTACGCCGGTCTGAAGGTAGGTCTGCAGGCGCAATCCGCGCACGCCCGGCGCATGACCGTCTTTGCGGTGCCCCCAGGCCACCCGCAGCTTGTCGCCAATGACGCGATCGCCGGAAAGGGTACCCGCCACATTCATGAGCTCGCCCAGGCCAACCGTTTCCGGCCACGCGAGCATCTCTGCGATCTGGTCGGCTTCGAACTTGGCTCCTGGACTCTCGTTGAAGCTTGCGGGAACGCATGATGGAGCGGTAAAGCGCACATGAATGGGAATACCGGCGGTTGCGGAGCGCATTGCTTCCATGCCCGGAAGCCCGGCCACATTGGCAATCTCGTGGGGGTCGGTCACAACCGCGCCGGTGCCATGCGGAATCACCGCGCGTGCAAATTCTGGCATCCAGAGCAGCGAGCTTTCGGTGTGAATGTGTGGATCGACAAAGGAAGGCGCGATGATCTTTCCCCGGCAGTCGATCAGCTCGGCGGTGCCTCCGGAATCGCCCACGGCGATGATACGGCCGTCGGCTATCGATATCGACTTCTCCTCGAACTCGCCAGTGAAGACATTCAGCACTTTCCCACCGACCAGCGTTCGGCCCGAACGGCCCGATCCGCGTGCAGCCGCCACTCGCATGCGCCAACCGTGACTATCGAAGCCACCAATCATCCTTCTTCTCCTGTGTCTTTCGCTACGATCGGAGCTGCGACTCGACCTCAGTGACGAGGTCATCGATCTGCGGAAGCGCCTGACGCACCAACGCGCCGATTTCCGCCGCGCGATCGAATGAAAATCGGTAGGTCATCCCGACTGCCACGCCCGCTTCGTTCTCGCTCCAACTGGCCGTCTGGTTCGGTTCCAACATGCCACGCGCAACATTGGGAATTACCCGCCGCGCCAGCCGTTCGAGCGCGCGGCGGCGCCATTCGCTATCTTCTTCAGAGAAGAGCCCCGGCGAGACGCCCCGGACCTCGATGACATAATTATCGTCTTCGAGACCCACATCGGCCTGCCCGTGTTCATCATCGACCGCCACGACCCAACGTTGGCGGTCGTCGAGCATGCCGTAGGCGTAAAAGCCCTCATCGGCAAGTGATTGACGCGCTTGCGCCAGCAACTTCTTCTGTTGTGGAGTCAATCGATCGTCGGTCAGATAACGTTCGAGACGTGGATTGAGGTCTTCAGTCATTGCTTCTTGCGATTAAACCTCGTGCCAGTGCGCACGAGCGCGGATTGCTGCAGGTCGCGAATTCTAGCCGAGACTCGTTTGTGCAAATTGCCTGGTCGTTTGACATTCGGTAGGCCGTTCGCTATGTTTCGGTCTCAGAATTCCGTAGCGTTATGAACGAGTGTACCGGGTTAGAGGGTACGATCAGGCGATGGGTCGGGTACGACTCACGAATGAACGGCAGACTCGCAGGTACGTTGTCGGGATTTTGAATTCAAACGTAATCGCCGTGTTCTCTTGCCGGCATCGAGCCGGCTCCGCGGCAACGCAGGAGGAAAATGAGCCAATGGCAAAGGATTCAGTTGCCGGTCTGGTCGCGCAGCTTTATGGCGCGAAGATTAGCCGTCGTGATTTTGGGAAGCGTGCAGCCGTTGCGGGTCTCTCCGCAGGATTGATCGGGCAGGCGCTGGCTGTCCACGCGACGCGCGCCCAAGCAGAGACCGATCTCCCTGCCGCAGCCACTATCGGCCAGCCTGGGTATCTCAACAGCTCTGACACCAGCAAAGGTACGATCAAGATTTACTCCTCCTGGCCGCTCACCGGCTCGATGGAGGGCACCGGCGGCGACGCTGTAGTAGCCGCTCAGATGGCCTTCGACGACTTCGGTAGCGCAGCCGGGGGCTACGCGCTGGTGTACGAGCCGCTGGACGACGGTGTGGCCGCTAACAATGGTGGCTGGGAAGCTGGTAAAGAAACCGAAAACGCCAACAAGGCGATCAACGACGCCGATGCGATGGTGCTCATGGGTACCTACAACTCCGGCGCCGCCAAGATTTCTATTCCTATCCTCAATCAAGCCACGCCATCGCCCTTGGCGATGATTTCGTTCGCCAACACCTATCCGGGCTTGACCGTTGCGGTCGAAGGCGCCACGGAAGAGGGCGAGCCGGACGTCTACTACCCGAGTGGAATTCGCAACTACATGCGTGTCTGCCCAGCTGACCAGATTCAGGGTGGCGCCGGTGCGCGCTGGGCATTCAATGACCAGGCCCGCACCAAGGCGTACATCCTCGATGACAACAGCCTGTACGGCAAGGGTGTGGCGACCGTCTTCAAGAACGAGTTCGAAGCACTTGGTGGCGAAGTCCTCGGCATGGAAAGCTATGTAACGGGTGTAGACAACTACCAGACCTTGATGACCTCGATCGCCGACAAGGGTCCCGATATCGTTTACGTCGGCGCAACGGTCGAGAACAATCCGGCTAAGTTGCTGCAGGACATGCGCGGCGTCATGGGCGAGGAAGTTATCTACCTTGGTTCTGATGGTCAGAACAATCAAGCCTTTGTTGACGGTGCTGGCGATGCCGCGAACGGCGCGTACATCACCTTTGGCGGTTACACACCGGACAAGCTCCTGGAAGTTGGCGGCCCCGGTGGCGACTATGTGACCCGAGTGACAGAGAAGCTCGGCCACTCGCCGGACGCGTATTCGGTCTACTCGTATGAGACCGTGGTTGCGATCATCCAGGCAATCGGCCGCGCGGGCGTCAACGACCGGGCCACCATCCTCGAGGAGCTCTTTGGCACCGAAGGCTTCGTCAGCCTCCTCGGTTTCACCTGGAGCTTCAATGAGAACGGCGATACTGACAACGCCGTTATCGGTCTTTCCCAGGTGATCGACAACTCGATCACCTTCCAGGAAGCGATCATTTAAGGATTCAGCGCGAGCGTGAGTCGGGCATTCGCCCGACTCACGCTCGTTGCCGTTTTCGCCGCCCACCCCGACGCAGGTCCGGGTCAACCACCCTGAAAAGGTGATCGATGCATTTCAACTATGAATTGTTCCTGAATTATCTGATTCAGGGGTTGGCCAATGGTGCGTTGATCGCGTTGATCGCGCTGGGATACACGATCGTCTACGGCATCGTGGAGCTCATCAATTTCGCCCATGGCGAAGTCTTCATGATGGGCGCGTTCTTCGCGTTCAGTCTTGTTGCCGCCTCGGGCATCACCAGCGAAAGCCCGTTCTTTCAGGTTCTCGGGATCTTCACCGTAGCACTCTTGGGAGCGATGATTTTCAGCGGAGCGATCAACTATTCGATCGACCGGTTCGCCTACCGGCGGTTACGCAACGCGCCCAGATTGGCTCCGCTCATTTGCGCAATCGGAATCAGCTTCATCCTGCAGCAGCTCGCCATTTATTGGAAGGGGCCGATCCCCATCTCACCGCCGCAGTTGCTTCCCACCAAATATCGAACCTACAACATCCTGACCGAAGTCTTCGGACTGGACACCAAGGTGCGGCTGAAGCCGGCCGATGTGGCGGTCTTCGCTATCACCATCCCCCTGTTGATTCTGCTGAGCTGGTTCATTCGCACCACGCGCACTGGTAAAGCCATGCGCGCGACGGCGCAAGACCGGCAGGCGTCGGCCCTCATGGGCATCGATGTCAACCGCACCATTTCTATGGCCTTCATTATTGGCGGATTGCTGGCCGGCGCGGCTGGTATGATCGCTCTCTATTACAACAATATCGCTCGCGCGCAGATGGGCTTCCGCTACGGGCTCTTTGCCTTTACCGCGGCGGTCCTCGGCGGAATCGGCAATCTGACCGGCGCGGTGCTCGGCGGATTCCTGATCGGGCTCATCTGGGCCATGAGCGACGGTATGATCAAGGAATACATCCCCGGCTGGGGCGCCCAATGGACCACCTCGGTAATCTTCGGAATGTTGGTGCTCATCATGATCTTCCGGCCCACCGGCATTCTCGGCGAGCACACGGCGGAGAAGGTCTGAGATGGCGACCGTCGTAACGGCACTTCCGGCGGGCGGCTCTGCGCCCAAACCGGAGAGCTGGTCGCTCAAGCATCGCGAGAGCCTGCTCATCGCACTGGCGATCGTGGTGTTCGCGCTCTACCCCTTTATCGACTCCTGGTTGGGGATCGGCCGTCTCGGCTCCCTTGGGCCGATGTTCATCTATGTCATTCTCGCGATGGGTCTCAATGTCGTGGTTGGCTACGCGGGTCTGCTCGACCTCGGCTACGCCGCTTTCTTCGCCATCGGCGCCTACACGATGGGGTTTCTGACCTCGCCCACCAGCGTCTTTGTGCAACGCGGGTATGTGCCTGACTGGTTGCAGCACTTCTGGCCGGCGCTCGCACTCTCCTGGATCACTGCCGCGTCATTCGGGATACTCCTGGGTGCGCCAACCCTCCGGCTGCGTGGAGACTATCTCGCCATCGTGACGCTCGGGTTTGGCGAGATCGTGCCGAACTTTTTCCTCAATGCCGAAGGCATCACTGGAGGCACCGCCGGCATCAATCCGATCGGCATGCCGACCCCGTTCACCATCTTCGGGCACAGCTTTTCGTTCACGCCGAGCGACCAGCGCAACTGGTACTGGCTGATCTTGGCGATTGCCTGTCTTTCGTTCTTCATGATCCGCCGATTCTATAACTCCCGACTGGGGCGCACCTGGGCCGCCATTCGTGAAGACGAGATCGCCGCATCGAGTATGGGCGTCAATCTGGTGAAGACCAAGCTTATGGCGTTCGCCATCGGCGCGTCGTTCGCCGGATTCGCAGGCTCGGTCTATGCCTCCTATTTCCAATACGTCCATCCTGACAATTTTCAGTTCTCCGTTTCCATCACCATCTTGGCTATGGTCATTCTTGGAGGTGTCGGGAACATTTACGGCGCCATTGTCGGTGCACTCTTGATCGGATTCTTCGACCGTATCTTCGCGGAAGAGTTCAACAAACCGATGCATTGGTTCGGTGACAAGGTCGGCATCGATTTTCTGGCGCATCACGATCTGAAACAGGACAAGTTTCTGGTATTCGGCCTGGCGATGGTCGTCATGATGCTGCTCCGGCCTGAAGGGCTCATTCCGAGCACCCGCCGGAAGGCCGAGCTCCATCCCGAAACGGAAGACATCTCTGAGGCCGGGAACCAGCAATTCTGGGATGTGGAGCATGACGAGCAACAGTTGAGCTTTGGAAATGAAGGGCGATGAGCGCGGTGATTTCGCAACCGGCCGGCGCGGCTGCCTCTACCGACTCAACGGTCTTGCGCGTGTCTGGCGTGACCAAGCGCTTCGGCGGTTTGACCGCGGTCAATGAGGTCGACCTGGTCATCCCACGCGGCACCATTCAGGGACTGATCGGTCCGAACGGTGCCGGGAAGACCACACTCTTCAATATGATCGCCGGGATTTACGTACCCTCCGATGGGCACATAGAGTTCGACGGCAGGGTTATCCAATCTGCTGGCGGCAAGCGATTACGGCCCGATCAGATCGCGACGGCTGGCATTTCCCGCACGTTCCAAAATATTCGCCTGTTCGCCAATATGACCGCACTGGAAAATGTACTGATTGGCATGCACCCATTGCTCAAATCGGGTCCGTTTGGCGCATTGTTGAAGCTCCGCTCGGTTACCGATGAGGAACGAAATGCGCGTGCGTCGGCCATGCAGTGGCTCGCGTACGTCGGCATGGCGCGCAAGGAAAACGAGATCGCCAAAAACCTTGCCTATGGTGACCAACGAAGGCTTGAGATTGCGCGCGCACTGGCCAGTTGGCCGAAACTGCTGTTGCTCGACGAACCGACCGCAGGCATGAACCCACAGGAAACTGCGCAAATGACCCGTTTCTTCGACCGGATGCGGAAGGAGCTGAACCTGACCGTTCTGTTGATCGAACACGATATGCGCGTCGTCATGGGGAT
>JBBQPB010000045.1:0-10320 GCA_038331435.1 Thermomicrobiales bacterium
GATCGCCGATGGTGTGGACGGCATCGCGGTGTGCCTGGTCGACGCCGAGGCGTTCAATCAGCCAACTGATGATGCGCTCAGTATCGGCATTCCGGTGATCGGGTATAACGCCGATACGACCGACAATGCCCGACTGGCCTACGTTGGCCAGAGTCTTTATCAATCTGGTTACAACATTGCCCAACGGTGGCTGCCGATGGTGGAACCGGGCGGGAAGGTGATGCTCTCCATCGCCACTCCCGGTTCGTTGAACCTGCAGCCGCGACTCGACGGGTACATCCAGGCGATCAAAGACGCCGGCGACCCGGTCACGTATGAGACGCTCGATTCTGGTGTCGATCAGGCCACGGAAGAGTCCCGCATCGAAAGCTATTACCTCGCCAATCCGGACGTGGTGGGCATGTTCGGCACCGGCGCAACCGATTCTCTGGTTGTGGGCAAGATCTCACAGAAATACGATCTGGCGGCGCAGGGAGTCATCACGGCCGGTTACGACCTGCTCCCGGAGACGTTGTCGCTCATCGAAAGCGGCGACATGACCTTCACCACCGACCAGCAACCGTATCTGCAAGGCTTTATTCCCACGCTGCAGATTTACCTCTACCAGCTTTCGGGTGGTGCGGTCGCCCCGGCGAACACCGATACCAGCCTGGCCTACGTCACAAGTGAGAACGTCGGTATCTACCTGGCCCCGTCCCGATTCGGGGGCAGCACGGACGTGGCGCCCGAGTAGCGACCGCGCCACCGAGAGATGGATAGGGGGCTGCCCCCTATCCATCACTGCGTCCGCGCGAATCACGAGCAAACACGGACGCCGGCCATATCAATGGCATCCCTGTTCATCCAGCTAAGCGGCCATCTACCACGGTGTGGCGGTGGCACAGCGGCGAGACCAGATTTCATCGATCGTCGATGATCGAATCCAGTCGCGTGTTGTGCTCGTCCTCGGTGCCATCCAGGATGGAATACGACTCCCGATAGGTCAGAAGAAGCAGGGAAGATGGCAGAGAGGATCGCATCCGAGAGTCAGGAGGAGACGCCGGCGAATAGTCGGCAGTGGTCAGACGTTGGGCTCGATTTCATCGCCCGGTACCGGGAAGCGAGCATCGCCGTCGTCGCGATCCTGCTCGTTATCTATATCCAGCTCAACAACAGCGTCTTCCTGACCAGTCCCCTGATGAGTGTGGTGCTGCGCGACACGGCCCGGATCGGGATGATCGCCGCCGGTATCGTCCTGGTGATGATTGCCGCAGAGATCGATCTGTCCGTTGGCGCGACGTTCGCGCTGGCCCCGTATCTGATGATTTCTATGAGTGTCGACTGGGGATGGTCGCTCTGGGTGACGGCTCCCATCGCTATTCTCATCGGGGTCGGCGTCGGCTTCGTCAACGGATTCATTACCGTCAAGCTGCGCATCCCATCGTTGATCACCACACTTGGCATGTTCTTCTTGTTGACCGGCATCACGGTCTCGTACGCGAACAGCCAACCCATCCGCATGCCGGATCAGCAGCCCTTTAATCTGGTCTTCGGCCAGAATCGATTCGGCCCGCTCGATTCGCTCTTCTCGTGGGACGGGCTCACCGGCTTCACGCCAATTATCTGGACATTGGGAGTTGTGCTGGTCCTGACGCTTGTCCTCTCCCGCACGGTTTTTGGGCTGCATGTGATCTCCACCGGCAGCAACCTGCTGGCCGCTCGCGAGATCGGCGTGCGCACCGATCGCATAAAGATCGCCGTCTTTATGATCTGTGGCGGACTGGCCGCATTGACCGGTTTGATCACGGCAACCGTCTCGGGCTCCGCGGCTCCCGATGCTGGCGGCAGCAATCTGACCCTGCTTGCCATTGCCGCTGCGGTGATCGGCGGCACCGCACTGACTGGCGGGACCGGCACGGTGATCGGCGCGTTGATCGGCGCCTTCGTGATCTCCTGCCTCAACAATGGCCTGGTGCTTCTGGGAGCCCAGGCCACGGAATCCAATATTTACCTCGGGCTGGCGATCCTCGCGGCCATGATTCTCAATGTGCAACTGGATGCAGTGCGTGTACGGAGGAAGCGCTGATGGACGATGCTGCTTCTTCTCCCCTTATCCTCGAGGCCGAACATCTGAGTAAGCGCTTCGGCGCGGTCACGGCTCTCACCGACGTCAGCCTGCGCCTGCATCGCGGCGAAGTGCTCGGACTGGTGGGGGACAACGGCGCGGGTAAGTCTACGCTGATCAAGATTCTGTGTGGTTTTCACAAGCCTGATAGCGGGACCTATAAATTCGACGGCAAGCCAGTCAACCTGAGCTCGCCGATCGAGGCGCGCGCCATGGGTATCCAGACCGTGTACCAGGACTTGGCGCTGGTCAATGATCTCAGCGTCTACCACAACATGTTTCTGGGCAGGGAACGCAAGAAGCGGATTCTGGGAATCTCGATGCTCGACAACGAATTGATGCGCCGGCTCACGATCGAGTATCTGAGCAATCTTGGGATCCGCGTTCCCAATGTCAACAATACGGTCTCCATGCTCTCCGGCGGTCAGCGTCAGAGCATCGCCGTCGCCCGGTCCATCTATTCCAACCCGACGGTGTTGATCATGGACGAGCCGCTCGCTGCGCTCGGCGTGCGCGAAAGCCGTCTCGTGCTGGACCTGGTGCTCGAACTGAAGAAGCGCGGAGATATCTCGATCATCCTGATTGCCCACAACTATGCGCAGGTGTTCGAGGTGTGCGATCGCATCAACTTCCTCAGCGGTGGCGAGATCGTCTACGACGCGCGCACGGCCGACACCTCGGTCACCGACCTGATCAATTTGGTGACTCGAGGGTATAAGGCCGATACGCCCGATCCAAGGGCCGAGGCCGCCGTTCGCGAGCTTGCCTGATCCGTCCCGTTTTCTTGAAACGGAGCACAGTGGATCATCTTGGGGGCGCAACGTCTCGATCGTACGAACAAGCTGATTTATCGGCTCGATCGGTCGGCGGTGGCGCTAGCGCGGTCAGGCGGTTGTGAAAAATCAAGCTGCTACCATAGTAACGACTCGTTTGAAACTTTGACTCGGAGAGCGTTTTGATTTCGCAGTCGATGCTCATTGGGGAGACGGCAATGCATGCACGCTAATTACCTCATCGTTGGAGCCGGCTCTGCGGGAGCAGTGCTTGCTGCCCGGTTGACTGAGGATCCCTCCATTAGCGTGTTGCTCCTGGAGGCTGGGCCTGATTACCGCACGGCTGACCGCCCCGAGGCAATGCGCGTTCCCAATCCCTTTGGAATCATCCTCGATCCGCAATATAGCCAGTTCCGATATGACGATCTCTGTGCGCGCCGTGCACAGGGTCGGTCGCCAGAGGTGTACTGGCGTGGGCGTGGCGTTGGTGGCACATCCGCGATGAATGGCCAAATCGCTATTCGGGGCATGCTGGAAGATTACGACGACTGGGCCGCGCAAGGGTGTGCAGGTTGGTCGGGCGAGGAAGTTCTTCCATATTTTCGGAAGCTCGAACGTGATCAGAATTTCGGGTATGAGCCTTATCATGGAAGTGATGGTCCCCTTCCGGTCTACCGTGCTCCCCTCGCCGAGTGGGGGCCAGTCGACAAGGCGCTTCGTAGCGCGGCTCTGGAGCTTGGGTATGGCTGGTCAGAGGACTGCAACGCTCCAGAGAGCACGGGCGTGTCTCCCTACCCAATAAATAGTGTTGGTGGGGTGCGTGTCTCGACGAACGATGCCTATATCGAACCGATACGGAACCGGCCCAACCTGACGATCATCGCCGATGCGCAAGTTGATCGTATCCATATCGAGGGGTCGGATGCGAAGGGAGTAGTCGCTCGCGTTGGGAACGATGTCAAGACGTTTCTGGCTGACGAAACCATCATTTCGGCTGGAACCGTTCACTCACCAACGATCTTGATGCGTTCCGGTATTGGACCAGGCAAACATCTCCAGAAATTGTCTATTCCTGTCGTGGCCGATTTGCCCGTGGGAGACAATCTTGTCGAGCATTCAGGCGTTTGGCTCGGTGTGTCCATTCGACCCAAATATCAGGTTCAAGATCTTGGGTTTCGCCACACCAATTGTTGTGTTCGGTACAGCTCTGAGCTGGCCGGGGCGGGGCGGAATGACATGATCATGATCTCCATGAACATATCGAGCATGGATGAAAATGGGCCCTCCGCTGGCCGCCTCATTGTCGACACGTTCCAGACCTTTTCGCGAGGTACGCTCCGCCTGTCCTCGCTCAACCCAGTCGACCAGCCACGCATTGACCTGAATATGCTCTCCGATGAGCGCGATCTCGTCCGCATGAATGACGGCATGCGACGGCTTTTTGCCGTATCGCAGCAACCAGCGTTCGCGACTATTGCCGATTCGATCTACAGCACGGTCACTGGGGAGCCGCTCACTGCGTTGCCGGAGGACGATGGATTAAACCAGTGGTTGCTGGAAGAGGTTTGGGATGCCCAACACCCGGTGGGCACGTGCCGGATGGGCGCGGCTAAGGATGATCGCTCTGTCGTCGATCCAGCATGCGCTGTCATTGGTGTCGGCCATCTGCGGGTCATCGATGCGTCGATCATGCCGGAGAACCCGCGGGCGAATACCCATTTCACCACCGTAATGATCGCGGAACGAATGGCTGACGTTCTTAAAAGCAGCCGCTGACAGTCGCTGCGATTCGGCGGGTAATCTCGGCCCCGCACTCTGTCATACGGGGTAGATTCGCAGCCCAGATGTTGCGTCGAAGAAAAGCATCTTCTCGGGTTGAAAGTCGATCGAGACGATTTCATTGTCCTGAAAGTCGAATTCCGGATTCGTGCTTGCTTTGAAATTGGCCGAGCCAATTCGCACGTCCACATACGTAACAGCGCCAACAGGTTCGACAAGCGTGATCGTACCCTGCATGCCCGTGGAATCCCGACTGAGCAGCAGGTGTTCCGGGCGAATGCCCATGGTTATTTGTTCAGGCGCGCTCGACGCCAGCTCGCTGGAAACCCTGGTAGAGATGGCCGCGCCATCCGCCACGAATCTCGGGTCACCGTCAATTTCCTGGATGGATCCTTCTATCAGATTCATCTTTGGACTCCCGATGAATCCGGCGACGAAGAGATTGACTGGCCGCGTGTAGATCACCTTCGGATTATCGAACTGTTGCAATACCCCGGCATTCATGATGGCAATTCGGTCCGAGAGTACCATCGCTTCTTCCTGATCGTGCGTCACGAAGATTGTGGTTGTGCCGAGTTCTTGCTGGAGCTGCTTGATTTCCGAGCGGGTCGAAACGCGGAGGGATGCATCGAGATTTGATAGTGGTTCGTCCATCAGATAGACGGCTGGATTGCGGACGATCGCCCGGCCAAGCGCAACTCGTTGCCGTTGGCCCCCGGACAATTGTCCGGGGCGCCGGTCCAGCAACGATGTCAAACCCAAGAAACCAGCCACTCGCCGGACTACGGCATCAGCGTCTTTCTTGGGCACTTTTCGCAGGGACAATCCGAAAGACATGTTTTCATAAACGCTCATATGCGGGTAGAGCGCATAGTCCTGAAAAACCATGGCGATGTCGCGATTGCGCGGAGAAAGCTCGGTGACCGGGCGGTCATCGAAGAGAATGTCCCCGGAGCTTGGATCTTCCAAGCCCGCTATACACGCGAGGGTTGTGCTCTTCCCGCAACCCGATGGACCGAGCAGTGTTACGAACTCGCCATCCTGAATCGTGATCGAAAGATTAGAAACTGCAGTAACCGTGCCGAAGTCTTTCTGGAGGTTTCGCAGTGTCACCTGAGCCATCGGGCATGCTCCCACATTTCCACGAGATAGACGATTCTGGGCTGACTAAGTGGACCACGACCCACGGCGGTGGGCGCGGCTATGTCAATCCAGTAGTGAAGCGATCTGGATCGGAGCGCGCTGGGCGATCGATTGTTCGGTTGCTTCTATCATCGCCACCACTTGCAAGCCGTCAGATGCGGTGATGGTGGGTTCCTTGTCATCCAGCACGCAATCGACCAAGTCGCGCAAGGCTCCCCACCAGGAGTAAGGCAACTTGAAATATGTCCAAAGATCGGGGCGAGCGTACATGTGTTTGCCCACCTGGTCAGAAGAGATTTCAAATCCTTGCCTTGCCCCGTCCATGTGCAAGCGACCATTACTGCCGTTGATCGTCATCTGAGATTCGACAATATGAGGGAACGCTTCCGGCACAATCCAGGAAGTTTCAAAGGTTGCGAAGGATGAATCGAACCGTACCACTGCCTGGATGGCATCAAATGCATCGATTCCTTCGCTCTTGAGAATCCGCTTCTCCCCTATCGCAAAAACCTCCTGAGCTTCCTGACCCAGAATCCAGCGAAGTAGATCCATCGTATGGGCAAACAAGAACCATTGCGGGCCCGACTGACCGGCCCAGGACAACATTGTGCGTGGTACCCAGATGGTATCGCTCGTGCGGGAATAGGACATCACGGGATCGCCAATCTCACCTGATTGCACGCTATCGCGGATCGATTGATAGGTGGGATTCCAGCGATTGCCCAGATTGATGGTGAGTTTGAGTCCTTTTGATTCCGCCAGCTTGACCATTTCCTTGGCTTCGCTGGTAATCGTGGCCAGAGGTTTTTCGACGACAACGTGTTTGCCGGCCTGAAGCATCGCCATTACGGGTTCGAAGTGTGCGAAATCGGGCGTAGCGACACTTACGATCTCAGCGTCGCTCGCGGCTACGTCTGCCATCGATGTGGTGTAGTCGCAGCCGAACCTCTCACCCACCTGCCGGGCGCGATCGGGATTCATATCGGCCACCATAACGAGCTCGGCGCGCGGATTCTCTACATATGACTCCGCATGCTGCTCACCGATGAGACCAACCCCGATAACCGCGGTCTTGACCGTTTTCTGAGACATCGAAACAACTCCTTCCAATGTGCATCCGAGCGGTTGTGCGAACTTCGAACAACTGCAACCGAATTAGCCTTTGATAGCGCCAGCCAGTAATCCTCGGAGAAGAAAGCGTTGAAGCACCAGGGTGATGAGGACGGGCGGAATGATAGCCAGGGTTCCGGCCGCGAAGAGGAGGCCAGGATTGTAGATTCGTTGGTCGGACACGAACTGAGCAACTCGGGTCGGCAATGTCTGCGAATTGAGGGTACTTGTGAGGAGTATTGCGAAGACGAACTCGTTCCATGCCACCAGAAAACAGAAGATACCCGCGGCAACCAGACCTGGCAGCGCCACCGGTATCACAATCTTGCGAAATGCCTGGAATCGCGTGCAGCCGTCGACGAGACCTGCCCGTTCGAGATTCGGCGGAAGCGACTGGAAGAAGCCTCGAAGAATCCAAATCGAGAGCGGAAGAATCAAGCTGGAGAGGGCAATCACGAGTCCTCGCTTGGTGTCGAGCAAATCTAGGCGTCGGAAGAGAATGAAGAATGGCACGGCGAGGGTTAGAGACGGAATCATGCGAGTCAGGATCAGAATCCAAAGCGAGGCCGAGAGCAGTTTGAATTGACCGTATCGTGCATAGGCATAGCCAGCAGGGGCGCCGATGATGAGACACACGAGCGTCACCGCTACCGATACGATGGCGCTGTTCTTCATGGAAATCATGATTGCTTTGGCTTGAACACTCGCGCCGGAGCCCTCAACCTGTTCGCCAAAAAGGGCGGTTCGATAGTTTTCCAGCGTGAACGGCCGGGGGAACCAGTCAGGGGGTTTGCCCAGGATGCCTTCGGTCACCTGAAAGCTCGCGTTGACCATCACGTAAAAAGGGAAGAGCGTCCATATCGCGATGAGCGCAACGCTGAGATACAACCCACCGGTGCGCAATTGATTCATGCGGTGGGTCGAGATTCGAGATTCCTTCAGTTCGAAGCGAACTGTGTACTTAATCGACGCAATATCGTCCACCGAGCTTGGGAGCTGTGTGGTGCCGGCACTCGAATCGATGTTTTGACTACGCGAGTTCGAGCGAGTGAGAAGCCCGAAGTAGATCGCCGCGAGCAAAAGACTGATAAGGCTGAGCACATAGAGAATTGCCGCGCCCTCGCCATATCGACCGAAGTTGAAGAACGTCACGTATCCGAACCATGAAAGTACCGTGGTGGATTCACCGGGTCCTCCCTGGGTGAGCACATAAATCAAATCGAAAGTCATTAGCGCGTTAATCGTATTGAGGATGACGACGAAAAGGAGCATCGGTTTGATCCAGGGGACCGTTATCTTTCTGAATCTCTGGAAAGAGCTTGCCCCATCGATCTTGGCGGCGCTAAATAAATTCTGGGGAAGTGACTGCAGTGCGGCCAGAAGCAAAAGGGCGCTCAAGGGAGCACTCTGCCAAACAGATGCGACGGCTACCAGAATCATGGCCCGATTGGAGTTGGTGAGCCAGGGGACATAGGAATCGATAATATGAAATTGGTAAAGCAGGCCATTTAAGGTTCCATACTGGCCGCTATAAATGAGCGTGAAAATCTTGCCGACCACAACTGGAGCAATCGCCCACGGCAGTAAAACCATGCTGCGCATGGGGCCTCGCCCTTTGAACGATTCATTCAGGACAAGGGCGATAAACACGCCGAGAAGTGTGCCGCCTGCGACCACCAGTCCACTGAACCAGAGCGTGCGTATCAGCGAATCGATGAACGACTGGTTCTCGAAAATATTCCGATAGTTTGCGAGACCGACCCAAGTCCACCGCTGGGTCATGAGGTTCATGTTGTGCAGGGATAGCCAGGCCGAATAGGCCCAGGGGTAGCCCATGACAGCGATAACCGCAACGAACGCGGGTATCACCATGAGCAGGGCGAACCGGAAATCCTGCCGCTCTATTCTAGTCATACCCGATAATCGCCTGCGTGACGAGGAAGCACTCGCGGAGTGGGAAGGATCCGAGATAGCCATTCCGCCGGTCCTTTCAGCAGATGATCAGGGGCGCTCATCTCCTGAGTGATGAGCGCCCCGAACGATTCCATTGGACGAGCGTGTCAGGATTCTGGGTAGAGGTCCTTGAGGTCAGCGACCAACGTGACCAGATTGTCAATCACCTCATCGATCGAGCGGTTGCCGGACATATACTCTTGAACCTCAGTCATCATCTGCCAGTTCCATTCCGGGAACCACATGGTCTTCTCGACTGGGCGGCCCTTCGATTGGACAAGCTGCTGCAGATGGACATCCATGTCGCGCCAGGTTTCCCAGGAGGCGATGACCTCCGGATCGTCCAGGACTTCGGTGTGTGGGTTCCCAAGACCCTTCTCCAAAGCCCAGCGCTTATTGCCAACATACTCGCCGTCCTTATTGCGACCACCCAGCCATTGCATCAGATTCCAGGTTCGTTCGCGATCGACATCCTTGGCGCCCATCAGGTAGCAGGCAGTCCAGCTGAAGGTATCGCGTACAGTTCCAGGAATTATGGCGTTGGCGACAATGCCCTTGGTGTTGGAGTTCTCGCCAATATTGAAGGCCTGCTGATCGTAATCGTGCACCACCATGAAGGTGTGGTCACCCGTCATCCAGGCTGGGGTAGATTCGAGTTCCTGGACCATGATGTCGGGCGGAGTGATGCCTTCATCGAGCCAGAGCTTGTGCATCTCGATGACCTTTTTGAACCCGACGCCACCATCGGCAAAGGTGGGGTTGAAGTCAGCGTCAAAAACTGGCTCACCCTCTGAGTACCAAATTGCAAACAGACTCCACGACAGGGAAGCCCACTCATGACCCTGGGCACTCAACATCGGATGCTCAGAAATGCCTTTGGCTTTCAGCTCTCTGCATTGTTCCGTCAACTCTTCCCAGGTTGTGGGAGGCTCCAATCCCGCTTTCTCGAGATGGTCGGTGTTGTAGATAAATGCGTTATAGCCTGAGTAGTACGGGAGTCCTGCCATCTTCCCATCGGGCAGCGACAAGTTCGCGACGCCGAAGGGGAGTATTTCTTCTTTGTAGAATTCCGTCGCTTCCGGGCCGACGATGCTTTCGACGTCCTGGATGAAACCAGCCTTCCACCAGCGGTACATATATTCTGACTCGGAATACACGACAGATGGAGTCTGGCCCCCCAGGAATTTGGTTTCGACAATCTGGTGATAGTTACCGCCAGTCGTGAGCTGATAGTCGACTTCTTCGTCGTACGCAACCTTGAACTTGTTGACGTTGTCCTCGACGATTTCCGGCGAATAGCCCCACCCAACCATGGTAATGGGGCCACTCTGGGCGGCTACGGGGGCTGCCCCGTATCGAGCGAGCCCTGAGAGCAGTCCACCACTGACTCCGAGCGCCGTCCCAGCCTTGATGATTTCTCGTCGGCTCAAGCGTCCGCGTTGAACTTCAGAAATAAAA
>JBBQPB010000046.1:0-9956 GCA_038331435.1 Thermomicrobiales bacterium
GCGCATCGGCAACAAACCGGTGCGAAAGTGGTCGGACGAAGAAGTCGAGATGTTTTACATCGTTACGCTTCAGCAACGAGATGCCCTGATCTGGCTTTGCTCGACCGGTCAGGACTGGGTGGTCATTTCCGATGACGAGGCATAGTGGTCGAACCCGTCTCGGGCGTTTGCAACGAAGGCACGAATCAGCTCCGGTGACTTTGATCCGTCCATTTCGACGCCACTGCTGACATCGACATGGGCCGGACGCACTCGTTCGATGGCTTCGGCCACATTTCCGGGTTTCAACCCACCAGCCAGCATGATCGGGAATGAGGCCGCCAAACTGGCGGCCAGCTCCCAGTCGGCCAGCAACCCAGTTCCTCCACTTTCACCCGGGTGGTATGAGTCGACCAGGAACCATAGCGGAGGATTCGCGGACCTTTGCACCCGGTCCAGATCGGCGGCAACCGCATCGTATGTGGCGCCCGGCTCGGTTCGGCGAACCAGGAAATAGGGCAACTCGAGACGCGGCAGGTCGTCCTCATTCGGACGCCAGTGAAGCTGCAAGATCTGAACTCCGGATGTTCGCGCAGTTGCGTTGATTTCATCGACCGATTGATCCACGAACAGGCCCACGGGGACCGCCGGACCAGTCAAAGCGTCGACGATCTCGCGAACCTGGCTGGCGGTCACCTGCCGCCGCGACGTGGCGAAAACGAAACCGATCAGATCCGCGCCAGCGTCGCTTGTGGCTTGTGCATGCTCGATCGTCTGCAGACCGCAGATCTTGACCAGTGGATGGTCGGGAAGCCGTGTCATCAACGTGTCCCTCGTGGCTCGCTCAGCTTGATCTGCCCAATCGCCACCGCCCGATCGGGAGCAACGATCAACGATTCCCCCACGAGGACGGCATCCATACCGGCCTCGCGCATTCGCCTGGCGTCTGCGCTGGTAAAGATGCCGCTCTCTCCCACCAGCACGACCGTTTCCGGGACCAACGCTGCCAGCCGCTCGGCCACAGTTAGATCGACATCGAAGGTTCGCAGATCACGATTATTGATCCCAATCAGGCTTGCTCCGGCGGCAAGTGCCCGCTTCATCTCAGTCTCATCGTGGACTTCGGCAAGGGTTTCGATACCGACTTCTTCCGCCGCTCGCATAAGTGCAATGAGCCGCTCGTCGGTCAAAGCGCCGACGATCAACAAGGTCGCATCGGCTCCATTAGCCCGGGCTTCGACGAGCTGGTACTCGTCGATGATGAAGTCCTTTCGCAACACGGGGAGCGGCCTCGAAGCGTTATGTGCAATCGTGACCGTCGCTCTCAGATCCGCGAGCGAACCCTGAAAAAACGGCTCGTCGGTGAGCACGGAGATGGCATCCGCGCCAAAATCGGTGTAGCTGGACGCAACGTCCGACACCTCGAATTCCGCCGGGAATCTCCCTCTTGACGGCGAGGCCCGCTTGATCTCAGCAATCAACGAAAGTCCTGGACCGCTCAACGATGCGCGAAGACTGATCGCTGGAACGCCACTGACGGCGCGCTGGCGCAGTTCCTCGATGTGTATCGCTTGCTTGCGATTGGCCACATCGGCTGCGGTCTGCGCGATGATTCGGTCGAGAATCGTGCCGGTTTCCACCGTTCCCTTGGTCGTTGTCGTTGGCATCAGGCCGTCGCTTTCTGGGGTGCCGGGCGGTTCGAGGCAGCGATCAATCGCTCGAGCGCCGAAGCAGCGGCTCCCGAATCGAGGGCCTGACGCGCGATCTCAATCCCCTCCGGGATCGAATCGGCCTGGCCCGCAGCATAAATGCCAGCTCCAGCATTGAGCAACACGATATCGCGAGCGGGGCCCAGTTCCCCGCCAAGCACCGCTTGCGTGATCTCGACGTTGCGGGCCACGTCGCCGCCCATGAAGGCCGACGCCGGAGCCCGGCTCAAGCCATGGTCGTCCGCATCGACTTCGTACGTACGAACTCCGCGCTGTCGATCGAACTCGGTCACCATCGACGGACCGCCCAGGCCAAACTCATCGAACCCTTCCGAAGAGTAGACAAAGAGCACGCGCTCGCTCCCCAGCAGATCCTGCGCGGCTGCAAGCCGGGCCGATACCGATCCATCTCCCACACCGATCAATTGCCGCTTGACTTTGGCAGGATTTGTCATCGGTCCAAGAATGTTGAAAACAGTTCGGATGCCAATTTCGCGGCGAACCGGACCGGCGTGCCGGAAACCGGGGTGATAGGCAGGGGCGAACATGAACGCGATACCGGCCTCGTCGACAACCGAGGCGACGTGTTCCGGCTCCAACTCGATGGCAACTCCAAGCGCTTCCAGCAAATCTGCCGAGCCACAGGCGCTCGTGACCGAACGGTTGCCATGCTTGGCGACCTTGATCCCTGCTCCGGCGATCACCAGCGCTGCCGTGGTCGAAATGTTGAACGTGCCGGAATGGTCCCCGCCGGTACCGCAAGTATCGATAGCCACCGTGCCCGGTGAGAGCTCGACGTGGCGCGAGTGCGCGCGCATGGTGCTGGCAAACCCGGCGATCTCATCCACCGTTTCGCCTCGTACCCGCATGGCGGTCAGCAGCGCCGCAATCTGGGCCGGGGTCGCGCTCCCGATCATGATCTGGTCCATTGCCAGACCGGCCTCCTCGAAAGTCAACGACTTGCCGTCGACGACCTTGCGTATCGCGTATTTGATGTCGAATTCGTCGCTCATCTTCTCGCTCAATATCCGATCAGCGCCGACTGCCCCAACCGGTTCGGGGTCTTGCCAGTCGTTGCCAGGAAATTTCCCAGAAGCTGTTTGCCTGCCGGGGTCAGAATCGATTCAGGATGGAACTGCACACCATAGACTGGGTAGTCCCGATGCTGGAGACCCATGATGATGCCGTCTTCGGTCTCGGCCGTGATCTCAAGTTCATTCGGCAACGTCGCGCGGTCGACGATCAACGAGTGGTAGCGGGTAGCGATGAACGGATCGGGCAATCCCTGAAATATGCCCTTGCCTTCGTGATGGATCATGGACGTTTTGCCGTGCATGAGCTGCGGCGCGCGAATCACATCGCCACCGAACGCATCGCCGATCGACTGATGCCCCAGACAGACCCCCAACACCGGCACTTTGCCAGCCATGTGCGCGATCACGCCAATCGAGATGCCCGCCTCACGTGGTGTGCAGGGTCCCGGCGATACAACAATTCCATCGAGATCGTCAGCCATCGCGTCGATCTCGTCCAGCGTGATTTGGTCGTTGCGACGAACGAGCACATCAGCGCCGAGCTCGCTCAGGAATTGATAAAGATTGAACGTAAATGAATCGTAATTGTCGATCAGCAGGATCATGACTGTGTCTCCGCATCGGTCGCCGCAAAAGCGCGCTCGTCCGATTCGATACGTTCCGCCAGCTCGATGGCCCGAATCAGGGCACCCATCTTGTGGTAGCTCTCGGCATACTCGCCTTCCGGCGTGCTGTCCGCCACGATACCGCCACCCGCCTGGAGCGACGCGATACCGTCCTTGTAGACCAGTGTTCGCAGGGCGATGCAGGTATCCATGTCACCGGAGAAGTCGATATACCCAACCGCCCCGGAATAGGGACCGCGTTTGTCGATTTCCTGCTCGGCGATGATTTCCATGGCGCGCACTTTGGGAGCTCCGGAAACGGTTCCCGCCGGGAAGCAGGCACGCAACGCATCGAACGCGGTGAGCTCGCGTTTGATGTCGCCCTCGACGTGGGTAACGATGTGCATCACGTGGGAATAGCGATCGATGCCCATGAAGCGAGGCACACGCACCGTGCCGGGAATGGCTACCCGGCCGACGTCGTTGCGGCCCAGATCGACCAGCATGACGTGCTCGGCACGTTCCTTTTCATCGTTGATGAGCTCTTCCGCCAGAGCGGCGTCGGCTTCCGGGGTGGCGCCACGCGGCCGGGTGCCAGCGATCGGGTGATTAGTGACCACCCCATCTTCCAACCGCACGAGCAGCTCGGGCGACGCTCCCACGATCTGATAGTCGTTGAAGTCGAGATAGAACATATACGGCGAGGGATTCACCGCCCGCAGTGCTCGATAGATGGTGAAGGGGTGAACCGGTGTGTCGACATCGACCCGTTGGGACAAAACGACCTGGAAGATGTCCCCGGCCTTGATGTATTCGCGCGCTGCCTCGATGAACTGGTGGTACTTCTCGATCGGGGTATTCGACTGCATGCGCTCTAGCAGATCGGTGGCAACGGGTTCGGCGCCCGATGGCAGTTCACCAAGCGGAGCGCGCAGACAGCCGATCAGCTCGTCGATCTTGGCGCTCGCTTCTGCGTACGCCTCGGCAATCGGCCGGTTGTCGGCCAGATCGAGATGACTCACCACCTTGACGGTACGCTCCAGATTGTCGAAAACGAGCAAGTTCTTGACGATCATGTAGCGCCCGGTGGGAAATCCGCGACCCGGTCCCGTAGCTTCCGGAACCCGCGGCTCGAATGCTCGAATTGCTTCGTAAGAGAGAAACCCGACCGCACCGCCAAGAAAACGGGGCAACGGGAGATTGTCCATTCGTCCCGAGTCGTACCATGAGAGCACCGAGCTCAGGAAGGTCAATGGATCGGCATAGCGCTCGGTGCGAATCGCATCGGCAGAGGTCACTGTCACTTCGCCGTCGTCGAACACGATATCGAGAAACGGATCGGATCCAATAAACGAATACCGGGCCACGCGCTGACCGCCTTCGACGCTCTCCAACAAGAACGCTGGGGCGTCGCGCTTGATCTTGACGAAGGCCGAAACCGGGGTTTCCGTGTCCGCCATGACTTCGCGATAGATCGGCACGAAGCGCGGCCGCTTCGGCTGCCGCGACAGCCACTCCTCGACCTCCGCCAGGGAGGGAGTCACGCTTCCGCGCGTGCGCATCTTCGGCATCGGTGCAACTGTGCTTTGAACCATGGTGCTCTCCTGGCAGTCGCCGGACAAACAAAAAACCCCCGTCCCAAAGAGGGACGGAGGTGCATAGTGCACGTCCGCGGTACCACCCACATTGGAGGCGATTGCCTCCCACTTGACATGTACGGGCTGGACCATCCAACCGATACACCGCTCCTGATAACGGTGGAGACACCGGCGATGCCTACTCGATGACCGAGATCATCTTTCGGATCGCGGCTCCAGGATCCATTCCGCGCCCGATTCGCGCCAGGCTCACACCCTCCCCGGCTCGCTTTGCGTTTCGTTTCCGGCGCGTACTCGCTCCTCTCGAAGCCAATGCGCTTTTCAACTGTCCGAATCTTGCTACTGGTTTTTGGGAATGTCAAGCCGTTTGGAATTTCGGCGGATTTGAAGGAGGTGGTTTTCGACAAGCGAAGGCAGAGACGCCCTCGCCAACGACAGACAACTTTGTCCTGGCAGGAGCACTGGATCGTACCGCGTCCCAAAGTGCATCGAAGCGGATGCGATTCCTGAGTGAGCAAACGGGCACTCGGCTCGCACAGTGATCCAGCAAAGAAGAAACGATCGACACTGGTAGTCTTTGCGGCATCTTGATTGGTCCTATTCCAGTGACGGGAACGATGAATGACAGAATCGACTCGGATCGGGATCGATATTGGCGGAACGTTTACCGACTTTCTGCTCTTCGACGGAGAGACGGGGCGCTTCTCGATCGCCAAAACCCTCACGACACCAGATGTCCCCGCACGCGCGGTCGCCGAAGGATTGGAACAACTCTCAGGGCAAACCGGCATTGCGGTTGAGCAGATCGACCAGATCGTGCATGGCACGACCCTGGTTACGAACGCGCTGATCGAGCGCAAGGGCGCAGTCACCGCACTGATCACGACCAAGGGGTTCCGGGACGCGCTAGAGATCGCCCGCGAGCACCGGTACGATCTCTACGATCTGAATCTTGAGCATCCAACTCCACTCGTTCCGCGCTATCTCAGACTCGAGGTCGACGAGCGGATCCTGAGTGATGGTTCAGTGGCCACTCCAGTCGATCTGGCTGAACTACCTGGCTTGCTCGAACGCATTCGAGCCGAAGGCGCGACCGCTGTCGGTATCTCTCTGCTCCATAGCTATCAAAACCCAGACCACGAGCGCGCCATTCATGAGCGTCTGCAGGAACTCGCACCCGATCTGATCTATTCGGTATCGTCCGATGTCGCTCCGGAGATTCGGGAATACGAGCGCAACAGCACAACAGTCGCAAATGTCTATGTTCGGCCACTCGCCGAGCGGTACATCACCGGCTTGCTGGAAACGTTGAGCGACATCGGGTTCGATGGAAGCCTGTTCATCATGTTGTCGTCGGGCGGGCTCAGTTCGCCGGAAGCCGCGGCGCGTTACCCCATTCGACTGGTCGAATCCGGCCCGGCGGCTGGGGCATTGGCCGCCGCGCATATCGGCAAGTTGAGCGGTCGCGACCGGCTGCTGGCTTTCGATATGGGCGGGACCACCGCGAAATGTTGTCTGGTCGGACGGCAGGGTTTGACATTTAGCGACGAGTTCGAAGTCAGCCGAGTCTACCGATTCAAGAAGGGAAGCGGGCTCCCGGTTAGTGTGCCGGTGATCGAGTTGATCGAAATCGGCGCCGGCGGAGGGAGTATCGCGCGGGTTGATTCCCTTGGGCTGCTGAAAGTTGGTCCCGAGAGTGCCGGCGCATTGCCCGGTCCAGCCTGCTACGGTCGAGGCGGCGTTCAGCCGACTGTTACGGACGCGGATCTGGTGTTGGGTTACCTGGATGCCGACCACTTTTTAGGTGGAAAGATGCCGCTCGATGTCGAAAAAGCACGCACTGCTATCGCTTCCGTGGCGGAGCCGCTCGATTTCACCATCGAGCAAGCCGCCTGGGGCATCCATCAAGTAGTCAACGAGCAAATGGCAGGCGCCGCGCGTATTCATGCCATCGAGCGCGGGGAAGATGCGCGCACCTTTCCGCTCTTTGCGTTCGGGGGTGCGGGTCCGGTGCATGCGTACGGAGTCGCGCGCATTCTGCGCGCTCCCGAGGTCATCGTCCCGTTCGGCGCTGGGGTGGCCAGCACGATTGGGTTCCTGGTAGCTCCGATCTCTTTCGACTTCGTCCGCACATTTGTGGGTCGCCTCGAATCACTCGACTGGGCCGAAGTCGCGCGCCGTTTCGGTGAGATGACCAGTGAAGGCGCTTCGATGTTGACCGAGGCCGGCACGCGAGACGAGGACATCTCGTATCAACTGTTCGCCGAGCTACGTTATGTAGGACAGGGGCATCAAGTCAAGATCCGGATTCCCGACGGGTCGCTGGACGCATCGATGACAGGACCGCTGCTAGCCGCATTCGAGACCGAATATCGCCGGCTCTATGGACGCACCGCAGAAGGCAACCCGGTGGAGGCGATCAACTGGCGATTGGTCGCTGCTGCTCCGTCACCGCAGCTACCGCTCGACCAGCTTTCGATGAGCGCTGCCGGCGATGTCTCGATGGCGCGCAAAGGTACCCGGCGGGCATTCGTGCAGGAGACTGGCACGTTCGAAGAGGTGCCGGTCTACGACAGATATGCCCTGGGACGAGCGTTCTCGGTTTTCGGCCCGGCAATCATCGAAGAGAACGAATCGACCATCGTGGTGGGGCTCGATGCTCATGTCAGTGTGGACGACTTCGCGAACGTAGTGATTCGCTTGCCAAACAACCCCGTCTAATTCACGTCTTCTTGATGCGTAAACACCAGTTTCGGGATTCACCGGAAGTGAATTGCTCCTTTCTGCCGGTTGCGGCTCATGAAGTGAGAGCTTAGGATGTCATCGGAAAATGAACTGTATGCCCGAGTGATCGATCTCTGCAGACCGTGCAGTCCGGATCGACATGGCGGGACAATTTTGTGGGGTTGGCAATGGACGTGCGTCGCCTGATGGGCCGGTTCGGTTCGCTTTCAGTCATTTTGGTACTAAGTTTGGTCGTCTTGGCGGCCTGTGGGCGCGACGAGAATGCAAAACCAACGCCGACGCCGACCAGCGAAGCGGCTGTCGGTACGATCGACGCCGCCTCAGGAACCGTGGAATCTATCGCCACCGAGGCCGGTGCGGCCGGAGCCACAGTCGAAGTTGATGCCACCACTGTGGGTAGCGCTCTCGAGGGATCTGTCGAAGCCGATGCCGGTACCATCGAAGCAGCCGCCACCAGCGTCGAGGGAGATGCCGGGGGAACCGTCGAGGCCGCAAAAGGTACGTCCGAGGCAGCCGTTTCGAACGCCGAAGGAACAATTGAAACGCAAGCCGCCGTTCTCGAAGGTACTCCGGAATCTCTCGCTACTGAAGGCACCAGCGCCGTTGGCGAGATCGAAGGATCTGCCGAGGCGGATGCCACAGACATTGCCGGGGTTGCTGTAGCAGTCGAAGGTTCCGTCGAAGCTGGCGCGACCGACGTTGCGGGAGCAATTGAGTCGGGCGAAGGCACTGCCGAATCCGCTGCCACTTCCGTCACTGGTGCCGTCGAAGGCACAGTGGAAACCGACGAAACGACGGTTGGCGGCGCGGCTGCCGATGTTGAAGGCTCAGTCGAAGCCGACGAAACCAAGGTTGCTGAAGCAGTAGAATCGGGCGAAGGCACTGCCGAAGCGGTCGCGACCACCGTAACTGGGGCGGTCGAAGGTACCGTCGAAACCAAAGCTACCGAAGGTTCTGGCGTCGTTCAATCCGTAGGAGGGACCGTAGAAGCGGGCGCCACCAAGGTGGTTGGAGCTGTCGAAGGCTCGATCGAAGCCGGCGCCAGCAAGGTCGCCAATGTGACCGGCGCGGTCGAGGGCACTGTCCAGGCCGCCGCCACGAGCGTGAGCGGTACGGTTGAAACGAAAGTCGAAGCCGCAGGAACCGAGGTTGGTGGCGCGGTGACGACCGTGAAGACCGAAGTTGGCGGACGGGTCGAGACCGTGGAAACCAAGGTCGCAGGCGCTGTTGGATCGGTCGAGAGCGTGATCAATCCTGAATCGACTGCTACGGAAGAACCGACCAAGGCACCCACTGAGACTGCAATTCCAACCGAGGAGCCGACCGACGTTCCGACGGAAACTGCAGTTCCGACTGGGGCCTCGACAGAGACCGCCGTTCCGACGGAAGCACCCACGGGAACCTCGGTTCCCACCGAAGAAGCCACGCCGATCGTAGTGGTCGAGGAATCGCCGAGTCCTGAGGCGACAGCAACCGGTTCGCCCGTCATGGCAGCGTCGCCAGTGATGGAAGCGTCGCCGGTGACGGAGGGGACTCCTTCGACAAGCGCGCTCTTTGGTTCGCCAGAAGGAACACAGGACGCTGTTGCGAGCCCGAGTGTTGTTACCGGTGCGTCGTCCGCGCTGCCAACCTGCGGCCCGGAAGGCACACCGCACGCAGATGACGGTTCTCCGACGGCAACCGCCAAGGGAACTCCGGTTACCGGGCTCTTCGGAGGGCCGGGCACACCAAGCCCTGAAGCATCGCCGGCCTGTATCTAGATCCGCGCAACATCAACTCAAGTTTCGCTACGAGCCGGTCTAAATGGACCGGCTCGTACTGGTGAATCGGGTATGCTCGACCCGTTCGCACCGGGATGCCGACCGGCAAGCTGCCGGCAATCGAGATGGGAATCTGCCGATGGATGCAATTCGCATGGAAGTGATGTGGAACCGGCTGGTTTCCGTGGTCAACGAGCAGGCCGCGGCACTCATGCGAACCAGCTTTACGTCCATCGTGCGGGAAGCGGGCGACCTTTCAGCTGGAGTTTTCGACGCGCGGGGAAACATGATCGCCCAGGCGATCACTGGCACGCCGAGGCACATCAACGCGATGGCCACCTGTATCCACCACTTTCTCGCCGTCTACCCCGCAGAAAGCCTGCGTCCGGGTGATGTTCTGATCACCAACGATCCGCAGAAGACGTCTGGACACCTGCACGATTTCACGGTGATCACCCCGGTATTTCTGGATGGCCAGCTGGTCGGTTTTTTCGGAAACACCTGCCATGTGCTGGACATCGGCGGT
>JBBQPB010000047.1:0-9705 GCA_038331435.1 Thermomicrobiales bacterium
CACCGTGCCGTCGTCGTCTTTGAGCTGATAGATGCCCGGCCCGGTCGGGAGCGCGGACAGCCGCTGGGAGAGATTGTCTTTCGTAGTCGTCATAACGTCAGTTTAGAACAAGTGTACGCTAGCTCGCCTGGTGAACGCCAATGAGCTCAGCGGCTTGCACGATCGACGAGGCGACTGCCTCGCGCTGTTGTGAGGATAGGGTAGGGGAAAGCACGGCATCGATGTCGATCTCTTCAGCGTTGCGCACTCCCAGGTTCAAATCAGTCGCCGCTTGCACCAGCGGATCCTCCCAGGGACCGACGCCGCGCAACCGTGTTCGACCTTGCCGGAGAGCGAGTTGTATCAGTTCGGCGACGACGATGTCCTGCGTCGCCAGCACGTACGTGAGCCCCTGCGTGCGGTCGTTATCGATTAACACATAGCGATCGGGATGCACCGCCAGGGCAATTTCCGCCGTCAGTCCATCGGTGGCGCCACCGAAGCGCGCTCCTATCCGCACCACCGGATGTGCGAAGAGCGCCCACAGGCCAATGGCGATGACCGGTCGAGCATCCCTCATTCCGCGTAGATCGTTGACCGCCAGCAATCGCTGGGCGTCCACGAGCCCGGTGGGCATGCGCACCGTTCGCAAGCGTTGCGAACGCGCGTCGATATCGATTTCGGACCAGTAGTCACCACGGCGAAGGATTCCGGCAGCCCTCGACCCCGGCCGAAGCACCGGTCCATCTTGTGCGAGCGGCGCGAAGATGCTGCGAACCTGTGCGATGGTTCCAGCCGGAGTCGCATCCAGCGCGGCAATCGCAGTTGAGCATCCAACGCAGTCTTGTTGTTGCCCGATCGCGGAGAGCGTATCGAGCAAATCCGCGCCGGCAGCCAGCATCGTCCGCGCCGGGTCTCCGGACGTCGGGGAATCGAGAAATCGAATCATCCCTTGACCGCGCCGACCGCCAGGCCCGAAACGATCCAACGTTGCAGCAGGAAAAAAAGGAAAAGAATCGGGATCGTAATCAGAATGGACATTGCGGCAATCCACGAGTCGTATTGCTTGTGCCAGCCTCATCCCTGGCAGGAAGTAACTGACTGTTCAGCATTTCCACCTCGGTCATAATCCGCTCTTGCCAGAGGTCGACGAATCTAGGATCCTGCGCCGAGATGCTTCGGCTGGAGAACGAGAATACGCGCAGGGTCGATCCAAGAACAGGACCAACGATATGGCTTGCGACAATCAACCGAGCCTCGTCGCGTCCAGTCGTCCAAATTTATATCTGAAAGTGTAATCTCGGGTCCGGTCTAGCTTGAACAAAGTGCAACGCAATCGTGTTCCAGTTTCCGTGACTGCACTTGAATAGTCGTCGGTTAGCAGTAAGACTCGTTCGGCGCGGCGAAGTTCGATTCGTTCTTGATCTTGGAGCAGGGCTTGGTGAAGCGAGTTTTGAATGTGGACGGCGTTTTTTCGCTGGATGTCACCTGCGGCCCGGTCGATTGGGCCCGCGGTCGCTGGGCGAACGAAGACTGGATCGACGGCGTGCTTATCTGGGTCGGGTGGGAGCATGACCGGGTAGTCTCTCGTCGGGTACGAACCGGCTGCACCGCAAATGAGCTCATCATCGAGGGGTCTGCCGATCGGTTAGACGACGCTCGCTGGGCAGCGAGCCGACTCGGAATCGACAAGACGATGCCACAACCAGCCGATCCCGTGATCGCCGGCATCGCTGTCCGCTATCCCGGCATGCGACCGCACGCGTCAGGATCACTTTTCGCGGGCCTGGTCGATGCGATCATTGGGCAAAGTATCACCGTGCAGGCGGCGGCGATCGTTTCGGCACGGGTTGCCTCGCACTTCCATCCGGGCATCGAGCTGGAAGGTCGCATTTTCTGGCCACTTCCCCGACCGGAAGATCTCGCCCACGCTGACATCAGCCGATTGCGACGGACGGGTTTGACCTGGAAACGGGCGGAGGCACTGGTGTCGGCTGGTCAAGCGGTCATGGATGGGAAACTGACCGAATCGTCCGGTCAACCAGTCGACGAGCTGCGGTTGATGCTCCGGCAGCTTCCTCTGGTGGGACCATGGACGGCTGAATCGGCGCTCCTTTGGGGTATCGGCGAGGGCGATGCGTTTCCTATAGGAGATGTGGCGCTCTTGCGCGCAGCTCGCGGAGCCTACGACGAACCCGAAATGACCATGAAGGAGATGGATGCCCGTTCGCACGACTGGTCCGGGCATCGAGCATGGGCCTCGCGTCTGCTCTGGATTGATCTCTTCGGTCCGGTTCGTCCCTTGGCTGAGCGTCGAACATAGGCGCGGTCACCCGGTTGCTCTATACTCCGTTGGCTCTTGTGGCCGTCACACTTCCGGTCGATTCGAGGACCTTCCTCGGTCAGGTTTCACGATGCTCCCAGTCGATCTGAACCATTTCATCGAAACTGTCGGCTATGTCGGCATTTTTCTCATAATTTTTGCTGAAACCGGACTGCTCATCGGCTTTTTCTTGCCCGGTGATAGCCTCTTGTTCACGGCTGGATTTCTTGCGTCGCAGGACATTCTGAACATCTGGATCCTGGTGCCAGTGTGCGTGGTCGCCGCTTTCGTCGGAGATGCAACCGGTTACTCTCTGGGTAAACGTTATGGGCGTGGCTATTTCACGAAACCGGAGTCACGACTCTTCAAACCAAAGAACCTCCTCTTAGCCGAGGAGTTCTTCGAAAGGCATGGTGGCCGCGCCATTATCCTGGCCAGGTTCATACCGTTTGCCCGCACCTTCGTGCCGGTAGTTGCCGGCATCTCATTCATGCCGTACCGGCATTTCGCTTCGTATAACATCGTTGGCGCCCTCCTCTGGGGCGCCGGGGTGACGTTGCTTGGCTTCTTTCTGGGAAACGCAATTCCCAGCGTCGACCACTACCTGCTGCCAGTTATCGCGCTGATCTTGTTCGTCTCAGTGCTTCCTTCCGCCTATCACATCTGGAAAGAGAACGGAGCTCAGATAAAGGTCGCCACGCGGATGCAACTGCGCGAGATCTTCGGTAAAGGCGAGCCCGAACCGATAGCGCCGCCCACCGATCACACCGACCCGACGAAGCTCGGATAGACACCTGTCGTCTCCTCCTCATCCAGAGTCGGGAGTACGACCTTGTCAGCTCGCTCAGGTCGCCAGCGCCGCCCGAGGGCGTAGCGGGCGTGATCGCTGGGTCGAGTCGTGCACTTCACCAACCAGCACTTCGACGATGTCCTCCACAAAAAGTGCGCCGGCGATCCCGTTTCTCTCGTCGATTACAATCGCGATGTGATCGCCTGAGCGTCGCAAGCGATCGAGCGCATCCTCGATCTGGATCGATCGGTCGAGCCGGGCCAGCGGCCGTAGGCTTTCAAAAGGAATCGGCTGGCGGAATGCCGGCGTTCCCGCTAGACCCATCACGTCTTTCACGTGCACATAGCCTATCGGCGTTCCGCTCCGGTCATCCATGATGTACCGCGAGAATCCATGCCGGGCAACCGCGGTTTGCACGTCGGCCGGGGTGGTCTCAGGTGGCAACGTGACCAGCGTGCCGATAGGAACCTCGACATCGCCGACGTACTTTCCTGAGAACGCGAAGGCAGCGGTAACCGTGCCGGACTCGTCCTCCAGCAAGCCTTCTTCAGTCGATTGCTCCACGATGGTGGCAATCTCATCGAAGGTGAAGACGCTGTTGGCCTCATCTTTCGGTTCGACGCCGACCAAGCGCAGGAACTGGTTCGCTATTTCGTTGAGCAACCAGATGACCGGCTTGACGACCCGCGAGATGAAGACCAACGGCAGCGCCAGAATCAACACGGCTTTGTCTGGAATCGAGAATGCGATGTTCTTGGGCACCATTTCGCCAAAGACCACATGCAGGAAGGAAACCAGTCCAAGCGCGACCACGAACGAAACCAGGGTGACTCCGCGATCGGACAACCCGGTCTCCCCGAACGGGATCTCGAGTAGGTGATGGATCGATGGTTCGGCCACATTCAGGATCACCAGTGAGCAAACGGTGATACCGAGCTGACAGGTCGCCAGCATGAGGGTGGCATGCTCCATCGCCCAGAGCGCCGTGGTGGCGGCTCGACTTCCAGACTCTGCTTTCGGTTCAATTTGCGAACGACGTGCTGAGATGACGGAAAACTCCGCTGCCACAAAAAAGGCGTTGAGCGCCAGGAGCACGACGAGCCAGATGAGACCGCCCCAATACTCAGCCATCGAGCGAACCCTTCTGGATTTGGTCGATCAGCCGGTCGTGCGGCGATTCGAATGCTTTATCGGTTTCGACATCTGACGGGAAGTATTCGATCTGATCCACTCGTGCGCCGTCCACTTCGATCACCCGCAAGGTGCCGGTTTCGGTTTCGACTTCGTCGCCCACTTCCGGAACGCGCTCCAGTTGCTCGGCAATGAATCCGCCCACCGTTTCGTAGTCGCCGTCATCGGGTACTTCGATACCGGTTCGCTCGAAAAGCTCGTCGGGACGAAGAGCGGCCGGAAAGGTGACCGAGTCGACATTTCGCTGAATGACCTCCACATCGACCTCATGCTCGTCCGCCATTTCTCCGACCAGCTCCTCCACCAGGTCTTCCAGGGTAACCACTCCCGCTGTACCCCCATATTCGTCGACGACCACGGCGATCAGCGATCCATTCGTGCGGAGCTCGCCCAGCAACGCATCGATCCCGATCGACTCGGGTACACGCACTACCCTACCCATAAGTTGACCGGCGGTAATCGTGGCCCAGTCATCGGTCGGAACGGCAAAGGCGTGTTTCACATGAACCAGGCCAACGATGTCGTCGATGTTCTCCCCGATCACGGGAAAGCGCGAGTGCCCCGATTCACTCGAGAGCCGCACGATTTCCGCCGCCGTTGTTTCGCGCTCGACCGTCGACATGCGCACGCGCGGCGTCATAACCTCGTTGGCGGCATGCTCGGCAAATTTGAGCGATCGTCGCAAGAGCACGGCCTGATCCTGGTCGAGCGCCCCGGCCAGCGCTGAGTGACGCACGAGCGAGCTCAGCTCGGCGGCGCTGCGCGCACCGGAGAGCTCTTCTTTCGGTTCGATGCCGAAGGCGCGCACCACCCGGTTTGCGGTGTTGTTAAAAAGCACGATCAGCGGTTTGAACGCGGACGTGAAGGCCGCCTGAAACGGGACCACGGCCCTGGCTGTGGCGAGTGGCAGCGCCAAGGCAAAATTCTTGGGAATCAGCTCCCCGGCGATCATCGAAAAGAGCGTCGCGATGACAATGGCGGCGATGACTCCGAAGCTCCGGGCCGTCGACTCGCTCATCCCAAGCCCGGTGAGCGGATCTCGCAAGAGCGAGGAAATGGCCGGCTCGAACGTGTATCCGGCCAGCAGAGTCGTCAGGGTGATGCCAAGTTGTGCGCTGGAGAGATGAGTCGACGTGATCTTGACGGCGGCAATCACGCGCGCGAGCCCCGTTTCGCCGCGCTCCTGGCGTGCTTCGAGCTCGCGCCGGTCGAGATTGACCAGCGAGAACTCCGCGGCTACGAACAATCCGGTGCCGATCGTAAGCAGAATTCCGATGCCGATGCCCAGCCAATCGTTCATCGGGCCGTCCCAATGATCGATTCGCGACCGGCGGCATTGGTTGACGGAGGGTCATCTGCTCCGGAAGTGGTATTTGGATAGATCATGTCCGGCTCCTGTCGGTTCGAATCCAAGGCGACATCCTGCCGCTTGTCTTGTGACAAATGCGGGAAACGCATTCCACCGCGAACGGGCGGCGATTCATGGAAATGCTTTGGCAAGAAAGAGGTGCGATCGCACGTTCAAAGACTGGCGATCGAAGGGGGACAAGAATTCGGTTGTCGAGACGCTGTAGTGACGCGTTCTGGAGAGCGCCACGTAGAAATCTTCGGCTGGCGCGCGACGGTTCGCACGAGCTGGGATAAGCGACCTCTGCTATTCAACCGGCGACGTGCACGAATCCTCCTGATCCGAATCTGCTCGCGAGCGCAATGCTCGCCCGCGAATACGTCTACGAGTGTAGCAAAACTTTGTTCCGAAACCGCATCCTGACGTTGATCGAGGTAGGCTGTCATAGTGCTATCTGGATCATACCCCTATGCAGTACGACACGAAACATCCATTCGACTCTGAGCGAGCGATCCAGTTGTTGCGGCAAGCGGTCGACGGATTGCCCATGCCTTCGATGTTCGAGCTGCGCTCGATCGGCTATGGATCGCTCTTCCATCAGGTGATCGCGTGCATGATATCGGTGCGAACGTATGAAGAGGTCAGTCTTCCCGCATCGATGCGGCTATTCGATCGGGCGTCAACCGCTGTTGAGATTGCCGCGCTCGAGATCTCCGAGATCGACTGTCTGATCACCCCATCGTCGTTTCATGAGCGTAAGGCTGCGCAAATTCTGGAGATTGCCCACACGACCGCCACGTCGTTCGACGGCGATCTGCCGTGTGACGAGGCGACGTTGCTTGCGCTCCCGGGTATCGGTCCAAAGTGCGCGGCGCTAGCCCTGGGAATCGCATGCGGGCAAGAGCGGCTTCCGGTCGATATCCATGTCCACCGCGTTGCGAACCGATGGGGTGTCGTGCAAACGAAGTCGCCGGAGCAAACTCAATTGGCATTGCAGGGAGTCTTTCCGTCACGTTACTGGCTCGAGCTCAACGAACGGTTGGTGCCGTTCGGCAAGTCGATCTGCACACGGCTTCGGCCTGCGTGTTCGACCTGCCTGTTGCTCGACATGTGCCATCAGGTTGGCGTGACGAATCCCCGATGAGGGACCGCGGAAAGGGCTGCCTGGGAGCAAGCGACGGCGAATTAGCCGACTTGCGGAATGTGTGTCATGGCTTCCTCGATCGCTTCGGCTGGATGCTCGTAGTCCTGGAGCGAGCCGGAGAGGAACGTGTCGTACGCGGCCATATCGACCGCGCCATGACCGCAGAGATTGAAGAGAATCGTCTTCGCCTCACCCGCCTCCTTGGCTAGCAGGGCCTCATCGATAGTGACGCGGATCGCATGGGTCGGTTCCGGAGCGGGAATAATTCCTTCGGAACGGGCGAACATGACCGCGGCTTCGAACGCGGCGACCTGCTTGACGGACTGCGCTTCCAGATAGCCAGCATCGTAAAGATGGCTGACCAGGGGTGCCATGCCGTGGTAGCGCAGACCGCCCGCATGAATGCCAGCGGGCATGAAGGTGTGTCCCAGTGTGTGCATTTTGAGTAGCGGCGTCATACCGGCGGTATCGCCAAAGTCGTATGCATAGACCCCACGGGTGAGCGTGGGACAAGCGGCTGGTTCAACTGCAATGATGCGCGCGCCACCGCCCGCGAACTTGGCTGGCATGAAGGGAAGAACCAGTCCCGCGAAGTTCGAACCGCCGCCGGCGCAGCCGATGATTACGTCGGGCTCGGCATCGGCCATTTCCAATTGCTTAATGGCCTCCTGGCCGATGACGGTCTGATGCATAAGCACATGATTGAGCACCGAGCCGAGCGCGTACTTGGTGTCCTCACGGCTTGCAGCATCTTCTACCGCCTCTGAGATTGCGATTCCGAGCGATCCGGTCGAATCGGGGTCGGCTGCCAGAATCGCGCGACCTGCAGGGGTATCCATGCTGGGGCTGGGAACGCATTCCGCGCCCCAGGTCTCCATCATTGCCCTCCGGTATGGCTTTTGGGCAAAGGAGATTTTGACCATGTAGACCTTGAGATCGATGCCGAAGAAGGCGCACGCCATCGCGAGCGAGCTTCCCCACTGGCCGGCGCCGGTTTCGGTAGCGATTCGTGTAACGCCCGCTTGCTTGTTGTAGTACGCCTGTGGGACAGCGGTGTTCGGCTTGTGACTGCCG
Organism: Thermomicrobiales bacterium; assembly: GCA_038331435.1. Classification (GTDB taxonomy): domain Bacteria; phylum Chloroflexota; class Chloroflexia; order Thermomicrobiales; family UBA6265; genus JAMLHN01. Next base: position 7,850 of record JBBQPB010000047.1, read on the forward strand.
GACGGGCTGACGCCTTCGTACTTGTAGAAGATCTTGACGTTGCCCGGGAGCTCGAGCGACTTCTCCAGTCCGCGAGCGCGATAGAGCGGCGTTGGCCGCCACAGGCGATAGATATCTTGCACCGCCTGCGGAATCTCGATATAGCGTTCCTGGCTCATTTCCTGTTTGATGAGCTCCATTGGGAAGAGGGGAGCCAGATCGTCCGGGCCGATGGGTTGACGGGTGCCGGGATGCAGCGGGGGAGGGAGCGGAGTTGGAAGATCGGCCTGGATGTTGTACCAGGCGCCGGAAAGCTGATCTTCGTTTAACTGATATTTGGTCGTTCGGTAGTCACCCACGATGTGCCCTCTTTCTCGTCACTTAGGCGATCCATTCATTCCTGATTCTGGGTGGTGATCATCCTACACTTCGATTGCCGAAGTCGAATTGAACCAGGCAAGCGATCCTCTTGAGACGATATCCGGCAATTCTCGCAAGATCATGCAGGCGGTCTATGCGGTCGAAGCGCAAGCGAATTCATCCCGGGAAGCGGAAAGATTGGGCGGTTGGGGATACTTGGCGTTCGGAGTACAGCACATACGGCACGCTGCTTGAATTGCGAGAGAACCAGGGTCTGGAAGCTATTCCGAGGAGAGCCAGCCTTTGCGTTTGAATGCCGCCCAGAGAACGAAGCCGACCCCGAGCATCATCAACATAGCCATCGGATAGCCAAATTTCCAATGCAACTCTGGCATGTTATCGAAGTTCATACCGTAAATTGTGCCAACCAGGGTTGGCGCGAAGATGATTGCCGCCCAGGCAGAGATCTTTTTCACTTCATCATTCTGCTTGAGCGAAATTTCGGACTGTCGTTGAACCTCCTCGTTCCGCTGCAGGCCGATGATGGCAATGTTGACGCTGAGGACGTTTTGCAAGATCTCGCGGTATGACTCGATCTGTTCCTGCACTTGCACCACATGGTCTTGCACATCGCGAAAATATTCATCCAGGCTTTGGTCGTACGCCAGTCCGGTGCGATCCTGGCGAACCGCAGTCAGCATTGGGTTGAGTGGGGTCACGGCGCGCTGAAAATCGATTACCTCACGCGCGAGCGAATAGATCCGTTTTGACACATCGGGCAGGCCGCCAAACACCTCGATTTCGATCTCGTCGATGTCGTGCTCGAGTCCCATCACGACCTGGTGGTACTCGTCGACAACCTGATCCATGATCCCGTACAGGACCGCAGAGGGTCCGAGCGCCAGGAGTTCCGGTTGACCTTCCAACCGGCTCCTAACCTTTTTGAGGTCCTGGTGCTCGCTGTGGCGCACCGCAACGACGAAGTTTTGCCCAATGAAAAGATGGATCTCGCCGAACTCGATGATTTCTTGTGGGTCGACATAGTGGGCTGTGCGCAGGACGACGAACCAGGTGGATCCATATTGTTCCAGCTTGGGCCGCTGATGCGCCAACACCGCATCTTCCACCGCCAGCTCGTGAAACCCGAACTCTTGGGCGACTGCCTCGAATTCTTCCCTGGTTGGGCTATAAAGACCGATCCACGCCATTCCTTTCAGGGAATTGCAAAGTCCGGTAGTTTCTTCCACAGTTGCGGGAGAAGCGACCCGAATCCCATCCACGTAGATGACATTGTTGATGATCATCGCCGCACTCCTGCCTCAAAAGCCGCGCGAATGATAGGACATGCAATCAGTGGGCGGCGGGCTCTGCCGCCTCAAAGCTGACCGGATGTCACAGCTCCGGTGCAAATTTCACTGACATTTACTGGGATCCGATCAAGCGTTCGCTATGTCCAGACGCGACGAACCGAGTTCGCTGACAGCGTACTATGTCTTGAGGATGAAACGCGATTCTGG
>JBBQPB010000048.1:0-9630 GCA_038331435.1 Thermomicrobiales bacterium
CGCGCCGCGGTGCTCACCCGGGGGTCTCCGTTGACGACCCGCGATACGGTCGATCGGGACACTCCGGCAATTTCTGCAATCTCTTCGAGCGTCGTCACATCCGGCTCCATCGCCGTGAGAGCGCAACCACAAATAAAGGGCTGCGACCCGCAATTTACGCACCTCGCTATGGGAGCGCTCCCAAATAATGGCCCGAATACTAACTACAACCCGTTCAAGGTGTCAAGATTCCGGGAAACTGTGAGCGGTTCACATGACCGACGGGAATTTCTGCGACTATGCCCGTCGCTAAGCGGAGCGCTATGCCCAGGTCCGCTCCCAGCCCCAATCATCACGAGCGAAGCCGAGAGAAGAACAAACCGGGCGGCCAAAGATGGCCGCCCGGTTTGGTGATGTTGGTTCAGAGAAACCGAGGAGCTACTCCTCGCTCAAAGCGCTCAGAACGGTGCGCACCATGACTTCCATACCGACGGACATTCCGTCTTCTGCCACATCGAATTTCGGGTGGTGATGGCCCCAGGTGATTCCCTTGCCCTCATCGCGAGTTCCCGTGAAAAAGAAGCATCCAGGCTTCTTTTCGAGGAAGTAGCTGAAGTCTTCGGCGCCCATGTGTAGGTTGGCAGTCAGGACGTTTTCTTCGCCGACAACGCCCGCGGCGATTGCGCGCACCTTCTCGGTCTCGACCGGGTCATTGATGGTGGCTGGGTAGCCGGGCTGGTAGTTGTATTCGACCTCTGCGCGCATGGACGAAGCGATGCCAATGGCGATCTCGCCGACCCGGCGGCCAATCAGCTCCCGCACCTCCGGATCGAACGAGCGCAAGGTGCCGCGCATGACCGCGGTGTCTGGGATCACATTCGAAGCGTCGCCAGCAATGAAGGCGCCGACAGTGACGACAGCTTCCTTTGTCGGATCGACTTCACGCGCAACGATAGATTGCAGCGCGGTCACAATCTGGGCTCCGATCGCAATCGGGTCGACCGTCAAATGCGGCTGGGCGCCATGACCGCCACGGCCCTTGATCAGGATCTCGAAGCGATCGGCGGCCGCCATGCACGGGCCGCCACGCAGCTCGATCTGACCGACCGCAACCTCAGCCGCGACATGCTGCCCAAAGACGAGATCGACGGTGGGGTCTTCCAACACGCCTTCTTCGATCATTACCTGGGCGCCGCCACCGCCCTCTTCGGCAGGCTGGAAGAGCAACTTGACCGTACCGGAGAAATCATCGCGCCGGTCGAGCAGGAGACGTCCTACACCGAGGAGCATGGAGGTGTGCGCGTCATGCCCGCAGGCATGCATCTTGCCATCGGTTTGCGATCGATAGTCGACTTGGTTTTCCTCCAGAATTGGCAGTGCGTCCATATCGGCGCGAACGAGCACAACCTTCTCGGGACCGCCCTGTTTGGTTCCCTTGATGAGGCCGGTGACGCCCGTAACGGCGATCCCGGTGCGGATGTCTTCGACGCCCATCGATTCCAGGCGCTCGGCCACCAGCTTGGCAGTTTCGAACTCCTGAAAACCGAGCTCCGGGTGCTGGTGCAGATAGCGCCGGTCGGCGACAACGCCCGGCATGATCTCGTCGATATCGTTCTTGAGGTCTCGGGTGGTGGCACTCACGTTTATTTGCGTCCTTTCAGTGCGTTCGGTTTCCAGAAGTCAATCAGCATTCGCAGGCTACCGGGCGGGTGGTAAACGAGAAGGCAGATATGCCCTCATTTGCGACCGCCCGGAATTCTGCGCTCAGTCCTGCAGGTAGCTAATCGCCGCGCGCGACATCGCTTCTATGCCAGTGGCCATGGCCTCTTCGTCGATATCGAATTTCGGGTGATGGTGCCCGTAGACGAAACCTTTGTCCTCGTTACGGCTGCCAACGAAGAAGTAGCAACCAGGCACCGGATCCAGGAATTCGCCGAAATCTTCGGATACGCTCATCAAATTGCCGGCCGAGACCCGTTCTTCTCCAAAGCCTTCGATAGCGGCATCCCGCACGATGGCGGCGATCTTCGCATCGTTGATCAACGGCGGAGCTGAACCACCATATTCGACGGTGGCGGTGGCGCCCATCGCCGTGGCGATCCCTTCGGCCAGGGTCCGCAATCGCTTCTTAACCTCGTCGCCTTGCTCTTTGGTAACCGAGCGGATGGTGCCGCGCAGCTCGGCAGTATCGGGAATCACGTTGGCCGCGTTTCCGCTGCGGAAGTAACCGATGCTGACCACTTCCGGGGTCACGGGAGCTTTCTCGCGCGACACCAGGGTGAGCATTGCGTTGACGATGGCCGAGCCGATAACGATCGGATCGACGGAAATATCGGGGCGCGCGCCGTGCCCACCTCTGCCGTTGACCGTGATGGTGAATCCGGTCACGCCGACCATGGCGGTGCCTTCGCGCACCCAGACATCACCGCTGGGAACATCCTGCCAAATGTGAATGCCCATGGCCGCGTCAACAGTGGGGTTCTCGAGTGCGCCAGCGGTACGCATGGCCACAGCTCCGCCGCCGCCTTCCTCTGCTGGCTGGAAGAGCACCTTGACCGTGCCGTCGAACTCGCCTCGGCGGTCCATCAACACCCTGGTCGTGCCCAGGAGCATGGAGACATGCGCATCGTGCCCGCAAGCATGCATAACGCCTGGATTCTGTGAGACATATTCGGTCTCGTTTTCCTCCAGGATCGGCAGGGCATCCATGTCGGCTCGGAGCATGAGCACCTTGCCACTCCCGTTGGTGCCAGTTCCCTTGACCAGGGCAGTGACGCCCGTCTTGCCAACGCTGGTCTTGATTTCCTCGAGGCCAAGCGCGCGCAGGCGATCTGCCACGAAGGCCGCGGTCGCGATCTCCTGAAATGCCAGCTCAGGATGTTGGTGCAGGTGGCGGCGATCGGCGATGACGCCGGGCATCATCTCATCGATCGTCGCCTGGTAATCGTACGAATCGGACGGCATGAAACGTTCAGTCCTTCCATTGCATAGGCGGATGGCGCTACGCTGGAACATAGCAGAATTGGTCAGATCAATTAGCGAAACGATCGCGGGGCAGGATGACAATCGACGAAACCAGAACTCCATTGACCGAGACAGAGGCCCTGGCACTGGCCGAGGAAGCGGTCGAGCTGGCGGGTGGGACTCGCCAGGTCTATCGCAATCCGCGTCACCCCTTTGCATTACAGCCGACCACGACGTATGAGCTTTCTGGCCGCAAGGTCGAGCTGCGGCATGGAGAAATCAGCTCGCCGGCGATCGTATCGGTCGACGGATGGGTGTTCGAGATTCATGAGGAGGAGGTCGAACTGCTGATGCGCCCGATCAAGCGGCGAACGCAGTAAGCAGCAGGTTTCTCATTCGGTTTCAATCGAGACGAGCGTGCGCCTATTCCTGCCGGGGAAGAATCTGGCTGGCTGGGCCGGTCTCGGAAGCCGAAATATCCGATGGGGGCCAGCCATAGTGACTGGCCGTAGGTGGAGCGGTCGATGGTGGGCGGGTTGTCCGCCCCAGGAAGTGGCGGTCGCCCAGCCAGCGCCAGTTCGAGCTGGCCGGGATGCTCTCGCCTTCCCGCCGCGCACGGATGTATTCCGAAACGATGACCTGAATGGCCGCCGCAATGGGAATTGCCAGCAACGCACCGATAATTCCCATGAATTCGGTGCCCACCAGCAGGGCGAGGAACACCGTCAGCGGGGTGAGCCCGACGGCTCCCTTCATGACCCGGGGCACCAGCACCCAGTTCTCGCTGAACTGAATGATGACTGCGACCCCGGCCACCATCAGCGCTTTCTCCCACGACTGGGTCAGCGCCATCGCAACCGCGGGCACCCCGCCGATCCACGGCCCGATGATGGGAATTGCCTCAGTAATCCCGGCAATCAACCCCAGTACGGGCCAAAATCGAACATCGAGTAAGCCATAGGCAATGGTCGAAGCCAACCCGATGATCAGGCATAGCGTCAACTGACCGCGCATCCAGCGGCCGAGCTGCTGATCTACGTTATCCAGGGTACGGCGAATCCGCGATGCGGTCGATGGTTTGAACTGCATCAGCAGCAGACTGCGCGTGAAATCCTTCTCCATGAGGTAGTAGAAGGTAATGACAAAGATGCTGATCACGCCGAGCAACCCGCCGGTTACGCTGTAGACCAGTCCGCGGGCGGTGTCCTGGGGAATATCCGGTGGACGCTGGATCGCCTCGATCAGATTCTGCAATCCGTCGACACCGGGACCGCTCAAAAGGCCGTTACTGCTAGCGCGCCAGGTGCGTTGCAGCTCGCGTAACTGAATGGGCGCTTCGCGGCGGAAAATGTCGGCTTCGTTCGAAATGGTGGGCGCCAGCATATACACCACCACACCGATCAACCCGATGATGGCGACGTAGACCAGCAGAATGCTCAGTCCACGCGGGAAATGCCGGCGTTGCAAGCTGTTGACCGGACGTTCGATGATGGTGCCAAAGAGATAGGCGATGATGACGAGCATCACGACCGCTTTGATCTCGACCAGGAAATAGGAGATCAGCAAAACCAGCATGAGCGCGATCGGCGTGATGCCCCGCGTTCTCAACAGGAACGACTCGGTCAATGGGTCTGGAACGATGAGGGACTCATCAGGTGGCGGTTGCGTCGTAATGGGCGGCTGGTTTTCCATCCTGGGTGTGCCCTAGCGATCCGTCAGGTCTACGAGCCTGACCAGATCCGGTAGTGCGAGTTTGGCAAAGAGCCGGACGCGGGAAACGTCGATGTTACTAGGCAGTTTGAACTTTCAGTGCTCGTACTCTCCAGTATTGGGGATCGAGCGGATCGACCCGCGAACGCTTGACTTCGATTGGTTCATCGTTCCAAACCGTTGCGAACGCGAAGATTTCATGACCGTTGAGGACCAAGCGGCGAGCGGTGCCGAACGGCCGCTCTACCGGGAAGATTTCCCGCGGAGGGCGAGAAACAACCTCCGCCTGGAACCAGCCATCGACCGGGCAATATCCGGCATGGATCTGCCAGACGATGTCAGCGGTCACTCCGCCGAGATCGCGGATCTGCACGTCGATCAGCTCCTGGTCGCAGACCGGACACCGCATTGGTGTGCGTGCGGCATACGCCTCTCTTGGGGGAACGGGAACGAAACTATCCATGCCTCTGCGCAACTCCGCGAATGGCCAGCGCGGGCTTCAAAGAGCAGCCCGGGATGCTGGGGAGAACGAACGATTCAAATGCCGTACGGCACAACGCCTGACACCCGAAAAAGCAGGCAAGGCATTCCGTTTGGGCGGTTTCGTCTTGCACTGATCACCTACTTCCAATCATACAGCACCCTTTCATCCACTCCGATACCCGGCATTCAGTACCTTTTCAGGGGTTTTCGTTCAATTTTCGGCCAATCAGCCGCATTCTGGGTGATCGTTCAGTCTGGACCGGCAACGATTTGGCTACTAAACTGATATACGAGGGAACGGCGTCGTTCGCCCATCCGTCGCGGCTGCTAACCGCACAAGGACGCGATGGGTTAAGGAGTTCTCCGCCCGGAGAAACCGGAACGCGCTAGCAGGGAAACCAACAATCATGGCGTACGCACGAAATTCGCAATTCCGTGTGCCGAGCGGGCGCACCATCATCGATTGGATAACCGGGACTGGCTTCCTGGCGGTTGACGCGGGCGCGTTCTTTGTCGCGCTCATGGTGCTGCTGCCCTGGAATCTCTACCAATCCCCGGGCGATCTCTGGGTCGCGCAGCCGCTGCGCAGTTGGGCGTTCATCCTGACGTTCCATGCGCTCCTGGTTGGAGCGATTGCGCTGGCTCGGGGAATCGTCGGGTCGTCGGAATCGGAAACTGTGGCTCCGCAACCCGGCTTGCGCACCAGCTCTGACTGGTCAGCGCCGGCCCAGACCACCCCGCAACCCGACCGATCGACGGCATCGACGCTGCTGGCACAAGAATGGGCCCGCCGCTGGCTGGAAGATGACAAGGCCGAAGCCGCTGAGATGATGCAGCAATCCACCGACATATCCGCTCGCCGCACCGGGGTCGCCTATGTTCCGACCGCCCCGATCGATGTCACCCCCTGGCCGGACGCGCCCACGCCGCGCGCGCAGTCGCTCGATGCTGAGGCAATCCTGGCCGACTGGCTGGATGAGCAAGCATCGGAATATGTCGCTCCTGCACCAGCGGGAATCGACCCACTCCGCTCAGCCGCCGGCGTGACTGACGACGATGCCATTGAGCTCGAACCCGAGGTCGAATGGAAATGGGTCGAAGCAGCCGCCTCGGCCTGGATGTCCAAACGGGACGTTTCTCCAAACGGACACTCCGAATCGAACGGCCACGCGTGACCTCGGCTCCGCTTACCCGCGATTTCACTGTCGCAGTCTTTGTCGTGCACAACAGCAAGGTACTGCTTCACTTCCACCAAAAGCTGCAACGCTGGTTGCCGCCCGGTGGGCATATCGATCCGAACGAGCTGCCCGATGAGGCCGCGGTACGCGAAGTCATGGAGGAGACCGGTGTGGCGTGTACGCTCCTCCGAGGCGATACCCTGACCTTCGACGATCCAACGTTACCAGTGCAGCTCGTGACACCGGCCGGCATCCAGCTCGAGCAGATCGGTCCCGATCATCAGCATATCGACTTGATCTATTACGCCACCGGCGCCCCAGCCGAAGCGCGGGATCAAGTCGGCTGGTTCGCACTCGACGAGCTTGGTCCGCTCGATCTCACGGAAGAAATCACGATGCGCTGCGCGCTCGCTATCGAGTCCGTGCAACTCCCGTAGGCAATACGCTCCTTTCATCGGGTACGCGATGAAACCCTCGCAGACATTCCGGTGCGTTTCGGTCTCGGGCGACAGCGCAAAGGAGACGTTGCGGACACGCAAGGGATCTCCCACTGCCTGCTACGACCACGCCGTACAGGCGTACTGGGCAGCGCGTGCCCCAACGATCGGTACCTGGAGCCTTCATCCCACGACCGTCACTCTGCGCGAAGCGAAGAATTGCCTCCATCGGGCCAGGTAGGGATTCGATCCCAGATGCCCGCCGACTCTCCCTCCCCCAATCTGACGACAATTAAGCGCAATCTCTGATCAAATCTGAACGTTCGATGCGTACGTTCTGGAGCCTAATGGCCCACAGTGCCGAATTGTCACCGCGTACGGACGCGGCTAAATTGACGTTATCAGCGAACAAAGGTGACCGCTGGGAAAATCTTGCGCCTTCTGTACGAACGAGTAGCATGTACACAGTCAATGATTCGTGCTAAACCGGCTTCCCCCAGGCCTTCCCCGCTGCACGGTATGGAAGGAGCCTATTTCAGGATGGAAGCCCATCGTTTCGACGCCCTTGCCCGAGCGCTGACGTACGCGCCATCTCGGCGTGACGTGCTTCGCCAGCTCCCGATTCTCGCGGGCGTTGCAGCCCTGGGTCCCAGGTTCGTCTCCGCTGACACCACGTCGGGTGGGGCGCAGGTCATTGTGACCACGCCGACACCGGCCGCGGTGGGTGGATCGAGCACTGGCTCCACCGGTACAACCACGGGAACCGGCACTGGCACCGGTTCGGGTGGGGTTTCCGTTTGCCTCCCCATCTCGAAGACCGGCACGGATGACGGCGCGCTGCCGCCCTACTACGCCGAGATCATCGAAGGCGCATGCGATGCCGCGTCTGGCACCACCGTTTTCGAGCTGCTCGAAGTCAGTGATGCCGACGGTGTGGTCGGTGTTCCGCCGGCGGCTCTGGTCGCCCGCAGTGTGACCACGGTTCGTTCTCCGCTCGATGACCTGGTCGGTCAGCGCCATTCGATCGCGATCCGGGTTAGCTCCTCCGATCCCACGCTGGTGGCCTGCGGCGAGATCGGAGGCATCCGCGATGGGGATGAGCTGGCAGTTGGTCTGCGCGAACGAAACGACTCGGGATTCTCCGGGATTTCGGTGATCCGCGGGGCGGATGAGTCCTCACTCGTTTACATCTATCTCGGCCGCGGCCTGAGCACGATCACCACCGCACCGGCGCCAGTTAACTCGACCGTATTTGCCACCGCTGATATCAACCTTCGCGCCGAGCCGGCGAACGATGGCGAGATCCTGGCGGTGGTTGCCACCGGAACCGCGCTGACCGTCACCGGTTCACCGGTGGGCGACTGGGTTCCGGTCGACGATCCGGTATCGGGCTTGAGCGGGTATGTTTCGACGCAGTTCGTCGAGGTTCAGAGCTAGATCACTACGCGAGGGTCCCGCGTGCGGGACAGGAAACCGGGGGGTTGCGTGAGGACCGTGCTGCCAGGCACGGTCTTCGCGTTTGTGGGTTCGGCGTCGGGGTCGTAGCCCGAGAGATTTCTACTCTCTCGCGTGCTCACAGGGTTCCCAGATCGAAGTACCACATCCGTACGGACACGGTCTTCGATCTGGGCAATGCTTGGGAGGAACGCGAGCAGCGCTGGACGACTACCAATCGGCGACAGATCCGTCAGGATGGAAGTAGCGCTGCATCGTTTCGGGCTTGAACGGATGCTTGGCAGCCTCTTTCTCGTTGATGTCGATGCCGAGTCCTGGCGCATGAGAGATCTCCGCATAGCCATCGACGACCTTGACCGGATCGATTACCACGTCATTACGCCAGGGAACGTCGCTCGTTATTGCCTCCTGGATGAACCAATTAGGAGTCGCGGCCGCGAAATGAATCGTCACTGCCGTCGCAATCGGGCCGTTCGGGTTATGAGGAGCGACCGCAATCGAGTACGCCTCCGCCATTGCCGCGATCTTGCGCGCTTCCCAAAGACCGCCGCAATGCGAGAGGTCGGGTTGGATGATGTGGCAAGCGCGCCGGGAGATGAGCTCGCGGAATTGATACTTGCCCACCAGCCGTTCACCGGTGGCAATGGGGATGTTCGACTTGCGCGTGACTTCGAGTGTGGCGTCGATATCCTCGGTCGAGCAGGGTTCCTCGAAAAAGAGCAACCCGTATGGTTCGAGCGCATGGCAGTATTCCACCCCCATAGCAGGGTAGGTTCTGCCATGCAGGTCGACCATCAGGTCCATGTCATCCCCGACGGCAGTTCTGATCGCTTCGACGTATCGCGCTGCCTGTTTGACCTGTTGAAGCCCCTCGACCGGTTCGGTCCGTGGGACCGCCATAAACTTGATGGCGGTGTAACCCGCTTCCTTCATGGAGAGCGCGTTCTCGGCAAAATGCTGGGTTTCCGTGCTCTCGTACATCACGTTCATCTGGCCGCCACCGAGGTGGTTGTAGAGCCGAATCCGGTCACGTACCCGCCCACCGATCAACTCGTAGACCGGAACGCCAAGCGCTTTGCCTTTGATGTCCCAAAGCGCCTGCTCGATTCCCGAGATCGCGCTCATGCCCTCGATCCCGGCCCGCCAGAAATACTGCCGGGTCATGATCTGGTAGAGATGCTCGATCCGCCGAGGGTCTTCGCCAATAATCAGGCGACTGATATCTTCGACCGAACCGACCACGCCGGCGGTCTTCCACTCCAGGGTCGCCTCGCCCCAACCATAGAGACCGTCCTGGTCGGTTTCGACCTTGACGAACACCCAGTTGCGCATGTTGGCATTGACGACGAGGCTAGAGACACGAGTGATCTTCATCAGTAATCCTTATATATCTTTCTACGTGTTCGCGCGGTATGGCGGTCGAG
>JBBQPB010000049.1:0-9559 GCA_038331435.1 Thermomicrobiales bacterium
GTTCGATCACCAACCTCCTTGCCACACTCGGAGGAGAAGTCGATACTGCCGTCTTTTACGAACGCGGCACTAACGGTGGGTGGAGCGGGGATCCAGGGCATCACGCAGGCCGTCGCCGATGAAGTTAATGCTGAGCACTGCCAGAGCAATCATCACCCCAGCCGGAACCCAGAGCCAAGGCATTTGCTGCAAAACGGAGGCGGACTGCGCGGTATTGATCAGATTGCCCCAACTGGGAGTAGGCGGCTGCACCCCGAGTCCAAGAAAGGAGAGTCCATCCTCGGTGAGGATCGCTGACGCTACCCCGAAGGTGGCGGCCACCGTAATCGGCGCAACAGTATTGGACAACAGGTGACTGAAAATCACTTTCCATGGCGGCGCGCCGATGGCCCGCGCCGCTTCCACGAACTCCCGCTCGCGCAGGGTGAGAATTTGCCCGCGCACCAGGCGGCAGATTCCGGGCCAGGTCAGGAGACCGATGACGATCATCACGTTGTAGATGCTCGGCCCGATGATCGCAACTGCGGCCACAATGATGATCAAGCTGGGGAAGCACATGACGGCATCGGAGGCCTGATGGTCGAGTCCACCCAGCCTCCGATGAGTTACAAAACAAGGGTGGGCGATTCACGCGAATTTCTGACGCTGGCGACATTGGGCGTTATTTCGATGGGCTTTTCATGGCCTGGGAGAGTGCAATCACCAGTCCGCCTCGCTCGTACGTACCGGCGGCTCTCGACATGCTTTGAGCAAGGCGGGATACTTGCAGACAGGACACTTGGATGTAGTGGATCGAGGAGAATTGGGTGAAAACGAAATCGCGGGAGGTTGCCGATTTTCTGGCGCAGCGAGTCAAATCCGCGTCGCCATCGCCTACGGTTGCGGTCTCCAATAAGGCGCGCGAGCTGAAGGCGCAAGGGATCGACGTGATCGACCTCGGTGGTGGAGATCCCGATTTCATAACCCCGGAGAACATCCGGTTAGCGGCCACCGAAGCGATGAACGCTGGCGACACGCACTATGTTGCCAGCAACGGCACCCCGGCCCTGAAAAATGCACTCGCCAAGAAGTTACTCGTCGACAACCAGCTCGAATACGATCCAGCGGAAATTCTTGTCACCCCAGGTGGTAAGCAAGCGCTCTTTTCCGCCATGCTCGCAACGGTCGAGGAGGGTGTCGATGTACTTATGCTCGAACCCGCCTGGGTGTCATATGTCTCGATGATCGAAATTGCGGGCGGGCGGGCCATCCCGGTGTCGCTCGATCCTGACACGAATTTCCGGGTTACCCCGGAGTTGCTGGAAGGGGCGGTCACACCCGGCACCAGAGGGCTAGTCGTGAATTCGCCTTCGAACCCGACAGGCCGCGTGCTGACGCTGGACGAAATCAATACGATCTGTGATTTCGCCATCAAGCACGACATCATCGTTTACACCGATGAAATGTACGAGAAGATCATTTATGGTGGCCGCAGGCATTACAGCATCGCTCAGTTTCCGGGTATGTGGGATCGCACCCTCACGTTCAATGGCCTTTCGAAGGCCTATGCGATGACGGGTTGGCGACTTGGCTACGTGGCCGGTCCGAAACCATTCATCGATGAGATCGCCAAGGTGCAAAGTCACTCGGTCACGCACGCCACCTCGTTTGTGCAGGCAGCGGCGGTACAAGCGCTTTCGGGTCCACAGGATTTCATTGCCGACATGGTGACCGCTTGGGACCGGCGGCGACACATGGTCACGAACGGGCTGAACAAAGTCCAGGGGATTAAATGCCCACTACCCGAGGGAGCGTTCTACGTGTTCCCTGACGCTCGAGAAACTGGGATGAGTTCGGTCGATCTTGGAGCGAAGCTACTGCAAGAGGCACGGGTGGCTGTTACTCCGGGGATAGCATTTGGCCAATCGGGTGAAGGGCACTTCAGGATCTCATTTGCGACCGCTGACGACCTGTTGGAAGAGTCGGTGCAACGAATAGGGGCCGCCCTCGGTTGGAAATAGTTGCCGCCGATACCGCCACCGATCAGATGGACCGTGATTGCAGTGAGCTCTCCTGCGAACGTTGAAATTTGCTGATCCTGCGTTTCTCCACGTGACGGGTTCAACGAAGAGTTTGAGTTGAAAAAAGAAAGCACGCCCGGAACTCTCTCCGATTGCGTGCACGAACATGACGAGAGGGGAATCAAGAAAACCGATGAGCATCGATCAGCGACTTCAGGAGCTCGGCATCGTTTTGCCGGAACCAGCGCGACCAGTTGCGGCGTATGTGCGCTACGTGCAGACGGGCAATTTGCTATTCATCTCGGGCACCGGACCGGGACCAGAAATCCCACACGGTAAGCTCGGCGCGGATATGTCCCTCGAAGAAGGGTATGCGGCGGCGCGTTCGACCGGCCTGAGCATTCTGGCGACTGCCAAGGATGCACTGGGCGACCTCGGCCGCATCAAGCGTTTGGTTAAGCTGCTCGGAATGGTCAATGCAACCCCGGACTATACCGACCATCCTCGCGTCATCAACGGGTGCTCCGAACTCTTCGTCGAAGTCTTCGGCGAATCGGGTTATGGTTCCCGCTCCGCTGTCGGATTCGTCTCGCTTCCGAGCGGCATCCCGGTCGAAATCGAATGCACGTTCGAGGTCGAATAGTCTTCTCGATGCAACCCTATTTCAATGTAGAGAAGCAGGAGATTCGACAATGAATTCCGAACCAGTTCCTGTTACGCGTGAAGGGCTAGAGCGCCTCAAGGAAGAGCTCGATAACTTGCGCGATGTTCGACGACCTGAGATCTCGGCGAGCGTGGCCGAGGCGAGATCGCACGGCGACCTGCGTGAAAACTCGGCTTATGACGCCGCGCGCCACGACCAAATGATGAACGAACGCCGAATCGCCGATCTCGATGCGTTGTTCCGAAACGCGGTTATCGTGGATGACATGCCGGTGGCAAAAGGCGTGGTCGGGCTGGGTTCGACCGTCACGATCGATTTCGACGGTGAAGAGGAACGCTACACAATTGTCGGCGCGATCGAGGCGAAGCCGACGGAAGGAAAAATCTCGAACCAGTCCCCGATCGGGGCCGCGTTGCTCGGGAAAAGGCCAGGCGACACAGCCAAGGTCCCGACACCCGGTGGGTCGGAGACCGTCAAAATTCTGCGGTTGGAATGAAGAGTCGGGTCCGGGGCTATTGTCTCCGAGCCCGTTGAAGAAGGGAAAGGGCGCCAACTGGCGCCCTTTCCCTTCTTCTCGTGATGATTTGGTCCGAAAGACCTTCCGGGCTGCTAGACAGCGGCCTTCAGGATTTCGGCTTTATCGGTCGCTTCCCACGGGAGATCGAGGTCGGGGCGGCCGAAGTGTCCGTAAGCAGCGGTCTGGCGGTAGATCGGGCGGCGCAAATCGAGCGTGTCGATAATGGCTGCCGGACGTAGATCGAAGTATTCGCGCACCAGCTTGGTCAGCGTGTCGTCCGAAACGACGCCAGTGCCAAAGGTTTCGACCATGATCGAAACCGGGTGCGCCACACCAATGGCATACGAGATCTGAATTTCGAACCGCTCGGCCAAACCGGCAGCGACGAAGTTCTTGGCGACATAGCGGGCCGCGTACGCGCCGGATCGGTCGACCTTGGTGGCATCCTTGCCGGAGAACGCGCCGCCGCCATGACGGGCCATGCCGCCATAGGTGTCGACGATGATTTTTCTCCCGGTCAAACCGGCGTCGGCAATCGGTCCGCCCAGCGTGAAGCGGCCGCTGGGATTCACAAAGTACTTGGTCGACTTGTCGAGCAACTCGCCCGGAACCGACTTGCCAATGACGACGTCGAGCACGCCTTCCTTGATCTCGTCGTTGTTTACGAACGGGTGGTGTTGCGTCGAGACAACGATGGTATCGACGCGAACCGGCTTGTTGCCTTCGTACTCTACGGTAACCTGGCTCTTTCCATCGGGCAGGAGCCAGGGAAGGATGTCGTTTTTACGCGCAGCGGCGAGCTCGCGTGCGATGCGGTGAGAAAGTGCAATGGGAAGCGGCATGAGCTCGGGGGTCTCATTGCTCGCGTATCCAATCATCATGCCCTGGTCGCCGGCGCCGATTTGATCGTACTTGTCCTGGGCGTTTGCCTTTTCGCGTACTTCGAGCGCCGACCCGACGCCGCCGGCAATCTCAGAGCTTTGGGCTTTGAGTGAGACCATCACGCCGCATGTTTCGGAATCGAACCCGTGTGACGAATCGTTGTAGCCGATGTCGCGGATGACCTGGCGCACAAGCTCGGGAATCTCGACATAGGTGCTGGTCGTGATCTCGCCGAAGACCATCACGAGTCCCGTGGTTGCCGCCGATTCGCAGGCGACCCGGCCGAATGGATCCTCGGTCAGCACGGCATCGAGCACCGCGTCGGAGATCTGATCGCAGAGCTTGTCTGGATGTCCTTCGGTGACCGATTCGGACGTGAAAAAGGTCGATTCTTTGCCGTTATTCGCGCGGCTCATCATTGTGTGTTTGTCACCTCACCGAGCTTGGACCGTCGCCGGTCTAGTGCAGATCCCAGGAATTCAGATAGGTGTTCTGCTCGTCGGTGAGCGTGTCGATTTCAATCTCCATTGCGGCAAGTTTCAAGCGCGCGATTTCGTGATCGATCTCCAGGGGAATCGGATACACCTTGTTCTCGAGGTTCTTGCCTTCCTTTACCAGATAGGCTGCAGCGAGTGCCTGGTTGGCGAAGCTCATATCCATGACGCTAGCCGGATGTCCCTCGGCGGCCGCCAGATTGATGAGGCGTCCTTCGCCTAGCACGATCAACTTCTGGTCGGGAGCGATCACGTATTCCTGCACGAACGGGCGCAGGGTGCGGACACCCTCACCGGCCATTTCGTCGAGCGCGGTGATGTTGACTTCGGAATTAAAGTGGCCGGAGTTCGCCATGATCGCGCCGTCCTTCATCTGAGCAAAGTCGTCACGATCGATGACATTGACGTTGCCGGTGGCGGTGACGAAGATATCGCCTCGGGCGGCGGCCCGTGCCATCGTGGTCACTTCAAAACCGTCCATCGCGGCTTCGAGCGCGCGTACGGCATCGATCTCGGTCACGATCACGCGAGCGCCCATACCGCGCAAGCGCATGGAGATGCCCTTGCCACACCACCCATATCCGGCCACCACTGCGGTTTTGCCGGAAAGGAGGATATTGGTCGCGCGAAGGATGCCGTCGACGGTGCTCTGGCCGGTTCCGTATCGATTGTCAAAGAAATGCTTGGTATCGGCGTCGTTCACCGCCATGATCGGGAAGGCGAGCACGCCGTCCTTTTCCATGGCCTGATCGCGAATAATGCCCGTCGTGGTCTCTTCGGTGCCGCCGATGACATACGACAGCAGATCCTTGCGGGTCGTGTGTAGCGAGGTCACCACATCGGCGCCGTCGTCAATGACCAGATTCGGCTTGTGATCGAGGGCCGTCTGGATATGCCGGTTGTAGGTCTCCGCATCTTCGCCTTTGATGGCGAAGACTGGAATGCCGGCATCGACGAGTGCCGCGGCAACATCGTCTTGCGTCGAAAGCGGGTTACTCGCGCAAAGCACGGAATCTGCCCCGCCCGCCTGGAATGCCAGGGCAAGATTCGCGGTTTCGGTGGTGATATGTGCGCAACACAAGAGCCGCAATCCCGCGAAGGGTTTCTCTTTGGCAAACTGCTCGGTGATCTGTCGCAAAACCGGCATCTCGCGAGCGGCCCATTCGATGCGCCGACGGCCATCGGGGGCCAATGAAGGATCCTTGATGTCGAAATCCATCGCCTTGGTGCTCATGTAATTCTCCTTGATTCCCTCTAACGATGACTAGATGGAACCGCTCAGCAGAGCGGTTGAGATTGATCCCGCAAAATCGGGGAACGAGGTGTCGAAGCGCCCGACGAACTCATCGATGGTGTATCTGTGTTCCTGAGTGCCAGTCTGCTCGACCGCGTAGACCGCCGCCAGATTCGCCATACGACCGGTTACTGCGGGCGGTAGTTCGAGCAACAACCCGCGCAACATTCCACCGCGGAATGCATCTCCGGCACCTGTCGGGTCGACCACCTGACGAGCGGATGCAGCGGGAACATGCGTTGTGTCGCCGTTGGTGATGAAGTCGGAGCCTTTCTCGCCGTAGGTAACCACGACCAGCTCTTTCTGCGTAGCGATGTCGGCCACCGTCAGGCCAGTTTTACGCTCGATCATGGCAAATTCGTAGTCGTTTCCCACAACGCACCAGGCGGACTCGATCCCTTCTTGGAGATCGTCCGCTGAAAGAATGATGATCTGAAATGCCGGGTCGAAGATGAGTT
Organism: Thermomicrobiales bacterium; assembly: GCA_038331435.1. Taxonomy (GTDB): domain Bacteria; phylum Chloroflexota; class Chloroflexia; order Thermomicrobiales; family UBA6265; genus JAMLHN01. The sequence goes on from JBBQPB010000049.1 coordinate 6,310, forward strand.
TACAACTCGAAGCGCCAAGCTGGCGCATGTGTCTCCGCATCACTTCTGGATCTGTCGGTCCAACCAGGCCAAAGCGGCAACTATTGCCAGTCTCGGTCAGATCGATCGAAGCCGTCTGACTTCCAGGACCAGGATAAAACGATGCGATTTGATTGCTCTTCAGATCGGCCATCATGAAGGCCGAGGCGGTAAGCATGTCGTCGTCCTGAATGACCTGCTCCATGCCGATTCCGAGCTCATCGAAGACGGCGCGGTACGGTCCGAAGTCATTCCCAACCGCGCCGACCAAGTGGCTCGATTCTCCAAGGAGCGCCAGCGTATAGCAAATGTTCCCGGCGACTCCGCCGCGTTGCTTTCGAAGCGAGTCGACCAAAAAGCTGACCGAGATGACATGGGCCTTTTCTGGAATGATGTGGTCCGCAAAGGAACCACCGAATCCCATGATGTAGTCGTAGGCGATCGAGGCACTTACGACAGCATTTCGCTCAGCCGGCAACGCACACTCCTTGTTCTGCAAAGCCCTGAGGGCACAGAATAACCGCCTCCGACAGGTGGGGTGTGACGGTCGAGCCGAGAATAGCATGCTCGACCACGAGATGACGTAATACGAACCGCATTTGCCGATCGACGAACAGATGGATCACGTTAGTGGGCGACCTTGCGAATCCGAATCGCGATCTGTTCGCCTCCCGCCTCGATCGTGGCAACAAATGCGCCATCCATTTCGCCGGGTTCTCCAATCGTTAGCCTGTCAGCCAGCGTCTCGTTCTTGACGAATGCGGCAAAGACATCGACCGCAGTTGCGGTCTCGCCTTCGGCGGTGTAATTGATTTCGATGCGGTCGTCGATCCGGTAGCCGGCCGACTTGCGAGCGTCTTGCACACCGCGAACGAAGTCGCGCGCGATCCCTTCGTGCAACAACTCCTGAGTGATCTCGGTATCGAGCACCACGGTGCCGATCTCGCCCTGGGCTGCCGCAAAACCCGGCCGCTTGACCAGGTCTACGAGAATTTCCCGCGGGTCCAATGGGATCGCCGTTCCGTCCCTCAACGCTATGTGCAACGTTTCCCCAGCATTGACCGTGCGGGCGACAACGGCTGGGTCGAGTTCCGTCAGGATTCCGCGCACTTCGCCAAGTTGTCGTCCGAGGCGTGGCCCAAGCAGGCTCAGATTTGGGCGAATCCCATAGGAAACGACCTCGCCGAGCTCTTCGAGCGGAGCGATGGATTTGATGTTGAGCTCCTCCAGAATGAGCTCCTGAAGTGACTCGGCAGCCGCATATGCCTCGGGATCGCGCGTGTAGACAAGGATCCCGGCCAATGGCTGGCGGACTTTGAGGTTCGATTCGGATCGCGCCGAGCGGCCGAGCGCAACGACTTCCATGGCTATCGCCATATCGCGCGACAATTTTTCGTCGATCTGGGATGCATCTGCGACCGGGAAATCGTTCAGGTGAACTGAGGCTGGTGCTGCCGCGTCCACGCTGGTAACCAGATTTCGATACATCTCGTCAGTCAGGAACGGAATGAACGGTGCCAGCAAACGGACAGTGGTCACCATCACGTCGTACAACGTGCGGTAGGCGGCAGCCTTGTCACGGTCAGCTTCTGATTTCCAGAAACGGCGACGGTTGCGGCGGATATACCAATTCGAAAGCTCCTCGACGACGAACTTCTCCAGCGCCTGCGCCGCGAGCTCGGGCCGATATGTGAGCAGGTTCTCACGCACGGTTTCGATGAGCTGATTTTGGCGCGAGACGATCCAGCGATCGAGCAGAGTGCGCTCTTCCAGCGGAATGTCGCTGTCAGGATCGGTGGGATCGAAACCGTCGAGTCGAGCGTACGTCACCAAAAACGAATAAGAGTTCCAGAACGGCAGGATGAATTGCCGCCGGATCTCATCGAGTGTCTTGTAGCCGAAGTTCAGATTGTGGCTGGGATTTACCGAGGAATAAAGCCAGCGCATGACATCGACGCCTGAGACTTCGGCAGCATCGTCGAACCAGATGGCGTTGCCTTTGCTCTTGTGCATTTCTTCGCCCTTTTCATCGCGCATGAGGGCGTAAGAAAAGACATTTCTAAAGGCTGGCCGGTCGGCAAGTGCCGTGCTCTGGGCGATAACCGAATAGAACCAGTTGCGAAACTGACCCGGGAAACTCTCGGAGATGAGATCGGCCGGGTACCACTTTTCCCAGTACGCCTTGTCGGCTCGATAGTCGAGCGTGGAGAACGCGACAATGCCGGCATCGAGCCAGGGATTGCCGACGTCTTTGATCCGTGAAACCTGTGAGCCACACGACGCGCAGGCTATCTTCACCCCGTCGATCCAGGGACGGTGCGGTGAATGCCCTTCGAATTCTTGCCATCCTTCTACGGCGCGCGCGGCCAGCTCTTCCTCAGAGCCGATGACTTCGAACGTGCCGCAGGATTCGCACTCGAAGATAGGAAGGGCAAGACCCCAATAGCGCTTCTTGGAGATCATCCAATCGTCCATGTGCGCCAGCCAGTCGAGCTCGCGCTCGCGCCCGAACCCGGGCACCCAGTTGATCTCTTTGGTAACGCGCATCATCGGTTCGCGCAGTGCGTCCATAGCGATGAACCACTCGTCCACCAACCGAAAGGCGAGGTCGGTTCCGCATCGCCAGCAGACGGGATAGCGGTGGGTGTACTGCTGGCTTCGATAGAGGAAACCGCGCTTTTCGAGGTCGCGCATGATGGGAGTGGCGACATCGTGGACATACTCACCGATTAGCCAGTCGAAACCGTCCATGTAGATGCCGGACTCATCGAGCGGCGCGATGACATCCAGATTGTGGACTTTCGAAAGCTGGAAGTCTTCCTTACCGGCCCCGGGAGCGATATGGACGATACCGGTACCTTCCACTGCGCTGACGTCGTCCCAGGAGATCACCACATGGCGTACTCCGGCGTTCGCCGGAAAGTCATCGTACGGGGCCGTGAACGTGAGACCGAGCAGATCCTCGCCTTTGAGTTCGTCGAGAATCTCGAATTCGCCCTTGATTGCGTTCGCGACTGCGTCCTTGCCGACGTAAAAGATGCGATCGCCCTGCTTCAGGCGCACATAAATCAGCTTTGGATTAACGGCGGCAGCAACGTTGGCAGCGAGCGTCCAGGGTGTAGTCGTCCAGACCATCAACTCTTCACCCGGTCGCTCGACGATCGGATATCCGACGAACAGTGAGAGATGGGTGCGGTCCTGATAGCCCTCGGTGACGATCTCATGTTCGGAT
>JBBQPB010000050.1:0-9538 GCA_038331435.1 Thermomicrobiales bacterium
CGTCATCTCTGAAGGGCACTGGAAGCTTTTTGCTTCCTAGTACCAGGCGGCTCAGTGGATTTGCGTTCTGGTTCTGGCAATGGCGGACTTCCCGAACCCTCAGTCGTGCCTGAAACGGGAGATCCTCGGCGCATGGCCTCAACGGGTCAGAATCCCCAGCATGCGCGCCCGCAACGCACCCGTCCGAAACCCAATGTGCGTGGAGGACCAGCGCCGGTTAGCAGCTCCAATCTCACACAAAAGCCGGTGCCTCCCTTGAATCCCGTCGCGAGCTCGAGCGTCAGGCGATATCCTTTCCGGCCGTGGGATGTGATCCTTGCGCTGGCCCTCCTGGTGATCACTTACGCCTCAGTCTCCAGGCAAATTCGCGTTGGCCCCGTTTGGTTGCTGCCCGCCCTGGTTATCGCGTTGTTGATCGCGCTCGCAATCGCTCATCGGAAAGAACAACGAACCGGGACCCGCTTGCTGGCGCTCGCGTTAGCAGGCATCGGAATCATGGCAGTGGCGGCCAGCACAGCGCTCCTGGTGACGCAGTTGCTCGCGGGAAACGTCGACGCACCCTATCTTTTGCGTGATGCTGCGTTGTTGTGGATCGCCAATGTCATCGTCTTCGCGCTTTGGTATTGGGAGCTCGATGGTGGCGGTCCGCGCCAGCGGCATGTCGCTGGCTATACGCCAACCGATCTTGCCTTTCCGCAGACCGCGCTTGGTAGGGCATTCTCGAAAGGTTGGATTCCGCAGTTCACGGATTACCTCTTCGTTTCCTTCACCGCGAGCGCAGCGTTCAGCCCAACCGACACATTGTTTCTTTCCGTCCGGGCCAAGGTTTTGATGATGATCCAGGCAATGGGCTCGATCGTGATTCTCGCAGTCGTAGCTGCTCGAGCAATCAATATCCTGAAATAGCTCGCCTGGCAACGAGCGCAGAACGACAAAAACCAGCGACGCGTTTCCGCGTCGCTGGTTTGCGTTTCGATAAATTCGCCGGAATGGCTACTTGGTTAGGCGCCGAGCAGCTTGTTCTTGGCGGCTTCGAACTGCTCGGGGGACAGCAACCCGGCAGCCTGCATGCTCTCCAGTTGCTGGAGTTGCGCCATCATATCGGAGCCGCCCGCTGCCGGCTGCGCCTGCATCGAATCGACTTGCGATTGAAGATCTGCAAGCTGCTGCTGGCTATCGGCAGAAGCCTGCTGATCGGCTGCCTGCGACTGTTGCGCTTGTGCCTGACCAGCATATCTCTCCTGCTGGCGATGGGATACCGCTCCCGCCGTTCCCGCCACGACCGCAGTCGTTGCCATCACGCCAATAACTCCCCGGCCACCTCGTCGTCGTCTCATGGTGTTCGTCCTCCCGATGATATGGTTTGTCTAACGTTTCGAGCGGCTACGCGCCTTCTGCTACGAGCTCCTCGATGACCGCACCCGGAATGCGCGAGTTGATAATCACTTCGCCATTCGCGTTGCGCAATGCCTGGGCAAACTGCGCCGCCCAGGTGTTCTCGAAGAGCAGCATGGCGGCAGAAGAATTGGGCTCGAGCAGCACGCCGATGCTCGCTGCATCTTCCTGTGAAAGGATCTCGTCGTCGGCCACCACCATCGGTTCGAAAACCGCGGCCACTTCGTCGCCCCAACCATTCAGCTCATAGACCAAAACCTCGCCGTCGCTGTCCTTCAAGACGAAGAGCAAGTCGATCACGCGAATTTGACCGGATTCGACCAGATCCTGCAATGCTGGAGCCAGCTCACCAGTGAACTGGTTGCCGGGGAATTTCACCACCAGCATTTCCACTGGACCGTATGCCATAGAGGTTTGCCTTTCATAAGCGGCCGGTCGCGAAAGCGCCGATCCGCTCGTATCAACATCCAAAACGTACCCGAATCTCCGCCTTATGCACGGAGTATCCGATTGTCAGCTGCATGGTATCGACATTACGTTATTGGTGACCATACACCGAAAGGGATAAACGGATCGCCATCATGCCCCTGGCTTCTTCAGACAGTCAATCATCATCCGTAACTGTCTTTTTCGAAATAACCTCGAGACTCTCGGGATCGGCCTTATAGGCATGGTAGATGATGAGCAAGCCCAATGCGAAAACCCAAGCAGGAAAGACCACGGCCAGCCAGACGGTGAGGGAATAGCTCAGGAACAACACGGCAGCTACGATAATGCTCACGATACTGAACCATCGCGGCATGTACCCCGACGCTCGCCCAATGTTCGCGGTCGTCATGACGAACATCGCGGCCATCCTGACGCCGAACACCAGCAGCAATGCGTTTCCATAGAGCGGAAAATCGCGCGCCATGTCCGCATCGACTGTGTCGTATCCAATCTCGACCAATGCAGCCGGCATCGTCGAAGCTGCCGCAGACGCCAACGCGAGCGTAATGAATGCCATCCCGCTCACAAGCTGCACCGTGCCAATCATCTGACTTCCACGGTGCGCGCTGCGGGCAACCCATTGGCGCAGCGATGCGATGAACCAAATAAACGCAACCGCGGAGAATGGAAGTACGTAGAGACCGACGAGCATGATTTTCCGGCGAGCGTCACTGGAGTAGAAGTCAATGAACTGCTGATCGGCTTCGTTTGGATGGGGAGCGGAACGGAGTAACCAAAGGCTCGCAATAAAAAGGATCGCGAAGAGTGCGCCAACAGCGCCCGTCACGATCGCGGCTTTTCGAAGCTCGGCCCGCGATTTCGCGAAATCTGGGCTCAATGGTGTTCTTGGAAGCACGGTGCCGCTTTCCCTTGTAGTTTTTGTTGTCACTATGACGATGCCCGAGCGTGCTGCGAGTCGTCTACCGGCGAACCACGCATCGGAAGGTAATGTGGTTGGTGCCCGTATCGACTGGATGATTCATTCGCGCGGCCGGACGGTAGCGCTGGCAATAGTTCTCCGCGCAGGCGAAGGATCCACCCTTCAGTACCTTGCGCGGCGTCGGCGCGCCAGGTGCATTGGGATCGATACTCTGCTCACGTCCGGCGCCCCGTGGGTTGAGCTCGCCGCCCGAACAGCAGGATCGGGAAACTTCACTATGACCGGCGTACCAGTCGGTGGTCCATTCCCAGGCGTTTCCGATCATATCGAAGAGTCCGTAATCGTTTGGCGGAAAGGAACCGATCGGGGCAGTGCGGGCAAAGCCATCCAGCTCCAGGTTCTGCCAGGGGAACTGACCCTGCCAGTAATTCGCCAGCATTTTGCCTTTTGGAGCCAGCTCATCGCCCCAGGCAAAGTCCCAGCCTTCGTGACCGCCGCGAGCGGCGAACTCCCACTCCGCCTCTGAGGGAAGCGACTTGCCGGCCCAGCCCGCATAGGCTTCGACATCCTCCGAGGCCAGATGGACAACAGGATGCTTGTCGCGCCCCTGCAGATCGCTCTCGGGTCCTTCGGGATGGCGCCAGTCGGCACCAGGCTGCCAGCGCCACCAGGCATAGTGATCGACCATCGGTACCGGTCCCGGCGGCGGGGTGAATACCACCGAACCCGCAACAAGATCCTCCGGTTGCGCACCAGGATATTCCTCTATGGTGGGAATGCGCTCCGCCACCGTCACATATCCAGTCGCCTGCACAAAGCGACGAAACTTGATATTGGTGACCTGATACCGATCGATCCAAAAGCCATCGACCAACACCCGATGTGCCGGGGCTTCCTCCGAATAGTGACGATCGGAACCCATAAGGAAGGCACCACCCGGGATCCAAACCATATCTAGATCGGGCGCAGCCCCAGGGTTCGATCGATCCTTGGTAGCACTATCTTGCGTTGCGTTAACCATGTGACCATTTCACCTTCCCGCTTCGTGGGGACACCAGCTAACCAGTGGAAGCATCATGCTCATCGTATCGCAAGAGGCGAGCCTCACCCATGGAACGATAGTGGTAGCTGTCCAACCAGACTCGGTCGAGCGCGCACCCGGCTCGCCTCACCTCTCATGTACCCGTTTAGGACCAGAGACTCATGCGCTGATGAGAGGCATCCCATTGGCTGAGATTCACCGGGTTTGAGGTCCCTCGAGACCCGGCAGCCGGAGCTGGTTCCGACCGGATTCGCTTGCTGGTTTGACCGTGTGGGCGCTCGTGCTCCCGTAGGCCATAGCTTAAGCGCCAATCGCCGGACTTCCGCCGCAAGCTGGCCTCATCGCGCGATGCCTGAAACGCCGCTGATGAGCGTATCCGCGGCTACCGATTCTGGGCTACCAGCCGTACACCGAAACATGCCGCCGGCTGGAGCTATCGAACCGCTCTCCCAGCCAGCCGGAGTACCGTGCATGCAAGCGTAATCCCGCGATGCGCGCCATCAGGTCCATTTCGCTCGGCCAAATATAGCGCGTCACAATCGGCGAAAGGGTAATCCCCTGCTCGGAAATGCGAATGTGACTCTCATCGAGGAGTTGGGTGGAGATATCGAAACGCGCCACATCGAGGGTAACCTGGTCGAGCTCCACGCGTTCGGCATCGACATACTGCTTGTTTCGGGTGCTGACGTAGTCGGTCGGCATTTCCGCTTCCAGCACAAAGACGCCATCGCTTGCCAGGTGTTTGGCCACGTTCTCGAAACAACGCACTTGGTCTTCCTGGGTAAGCAGGTTGTAGATCGTGTTGTAGACCACAAAAATCAGGTTGAACTCGCCGTCTACCGGCACAGCAGCGAAGTCTCCGATGGTAACCGGGATATCGATACCACCCGGCTTGCGTCGCAACTGCGTCACCATCGCCTCGGAAATCTCGATCCCCGTCAGCCGTAATCCACGTTGCGCGAGGGGAAGTCCAATTCGCCCCGTACCAATTGCCAGCTCCAAGACGGTACCGCCGTGCGCTTGCCGGGCCAGAAAGTCGACGGTTTCAGCCTCGTCTCCCCGGAGATGGTCGTCGTACCTGGCGGCTTCTCGGGGTCCGAAACTCTTGGCGGGGTCGAAATTGCGCATGCGTTCTCTCTTACGTAACGGGGGCAGTCGCGAACTTATTCGCGGTGGGAAAAATCCCTTGACATGACTGCGTTTGCGAGTCGTTCGAGGACTTCGATTGCGCGATCGAGATGGGCGAGCTCATCCGGCGGCAACGTTGCCTCGATCGCACGCGCCAACCAAGCTTCACGGGTCTCCAGCAGCGCCCTCAACAGATCGTTGCCGTCATCCGCCAACGAAATGCGCGTCTTGCGGCGATCGGTCGCGTCCCGTTCCGCTCGGACGTAGCCTCGCTCTCGCAAGCCCTTCAGTTGTTGGGCGACCGCCTGGGGAGAAATATGTTCAGCGGTTGCGAGATCGGAGGCCGTCGACGGACCCGCCTTTTCCAGATGGCGCATGATCGCGACCTGGGTGATGGACAGATCGGTCACCTGCCAGCGGGCATCGCGCAACACACCGCGTAACCGGCTGACGGCGGTTGCGAGGCGGAGCGCCTGATCATCGTGAATGGCCACATGCGATGGAGTCATGGCGCGATTCTAGAGTTGACAAGCAACTTGTGCAAGCTCCTTGTTTTTCTGCTACGCTAAATTCATGTGTAACGCCGCGCGTCACATCCCCACCCGAGAGAATCCTTGATGAGCCTTTCCGGCCGGGCTGGTTCGGGCGTTCGCACGACCTTTCTCTCATTGCGCAACCGCAACTTCCGGCTTTTTTTCATTGGTAACCTGATCTCGAATACCGGCAACTGGTTGACCAACGTCGCGTTGACCCTGCTGGTTCTCAGTCTGACGGACAACGGCCTGACCATCGGCATCCTGGCCGCTTGTCAGTACGGTCCGGTGTTCTTTCTCTCGGCCTGGGCCGGAGCAGTTGCCGATCGTTCCGATAAGCGCCACTTTCTATTCGTCACGCAATCGCTATCGATGATTCAGTCGTTCGCACTCGCGATCCTCGCGTTCATGCCAAATCCGCCCCTGCCCGCCTTTTTCGTGCTAGCAGTCCTGGGCGGCATCCTGCTTTCCTTCGACAATCCGCTGCGACGATCCTTCGTTCCGGAGATGGTGCGAGAAGAAGACATCGCCAATTCGGTCGTGCTCAACAGTCTGGTGATCAATGTCTCTCGCATTTTCGGGCCGACACTCGCTGGACTCTTGATTGTGACGCTGGGCTATGGGTGGTGTTTCACCTTCGATGCCTTCTCCTATGTCGCTGTGCTGATCTGCCTCTTCATGATGCGCCCCGCTGAGTTGCGCCGGCGGCCACCCAAACCGCGCGCCAGGGGCGAAGTGCGCGAAGGGCTGCGCTATATCGGGTCTGTGCCCATTCTCTGGATCCCGATGGTCATGCTCGCGGCAATCGGAATCCTCTCCTACAACTTCACGGTGACGCTGCCGCTCTTCGTCACCGGCGCGTTGCAGAGTAACGACGCAACCTTCACCCTGCTCTACGCCACATTCAGCTTTGGCTCGGTGGTCGGCGCGCTCGTCATCGCCAACCGGGGGCTTGTTTCCATCCGCACAATTGTTATCGGTGCGGCCCTGTTGGGAACCTGCATGCTGGCACTGGGTAGCGTGCCAGGCGTTCATGGCGCGTTCCCGATCATGCTTTTTCTCGGCGGTGCGAGCATCCTCTACATGACCTCGACCACCACCAACGTGCAGGTAATTGCGCGACCCGATATGCACGGGCGTATCCTGGCGATCCAAAGCTCTTTGATGATCGGCGGCACGTTAATTGGCGCTCCCGTTCTCGGCTTGCTGGCCGATCTGGCCGGTTCGCGGGCACCGATCCTGCTCGGCGGATTCGTTTGCCTGGGTGCGGCGATCTTCGGCGGACTGGCGCTCCGATCGCGCGCTCCCGAATCGATACGCTCGCATCACGCCGCTTCTCAATCGACCTGACTCTGGCGAACATGGGATGGGGGCACAGCGGCTCGGCCCCGTTGCTGTCACGACTCCGCAACAGGTATGTCTGTTGCGCGACGGTCTTCCATGTTGGCACGCTTTAGAATTCCGGCGCGTGCCTCGGGTTACGCGCTGCAATCGCTCAACCGGAGACGTGTGTGACCAATCCGCAATATGTCGATGCCACCCGAGCACTCCGTTTGGTTCAGTCTGGCGACCGGGTCTACCTGCATGAAGCGGCGATGGCCCCATTCGAGCTTATCGACGCGCTCTGCGAACGCGCTATGGAGCTGACCGGCATCGAAACGGTCTCGATGCATACCGAGGGACCAGCACCGCATGTCGATCCCATCCTGCAGGGTCACTTGCGGCATAACGCGCTCTTCGTTGGCTCGAATGTGCGCGACGCGGTCAACGCTGGTCGCGCGGACTACACGCCGGTATTCCTTTCAGAAGTACCCAGTCTCTTCCGCGGACCGTTGCCGCTCGATGTGGCGCTGCTGCAAGTCACCCCGCCTGATGCCCATGGATTCTGCCGGCTTGGAGCGTCGATAGCCTGCGCTCGGGCGGCCGCCGATACCGCCAGCATTGTGATCGGACTGGTGAATCCGCAGGTTCCGCCAACTTTGGGAGCATCGGCTATCCATGTCAGCCAATTTGCCGTCCTGGTCGAAACCGACCGCCCTTTACCAGAACAATGTCTTCCGAAGATAGGACCCATCGAGCGAATGATCGGCGAGCATGTTTCGGCGCTGATTCCGAACCGCGCCACCCTGCAGCTCGGCATCGGTGCGGTTCCGGACAGCATCCTGAAGTCGCTCTCTGACCGGGAAGACCTCGGCGTCCACACCGAAATGTTCTCCGATGGGTTGGTCGATCTGGTGAAGCGCGGCGTGATCACCAATCGCTACAAGAACACCTGGAACGGCCGGGTTGTCACGTCGTTCGCCATCGGAACCAGGAAGCTCTACGACTTCATCGCCGGCAACCCGTTCGTCGAGTTTCATCCGTCGGATATCGTCAACGATACCCGGGAGATCCGGAAGATCGACGGCATGATTTCCGTGAACTCCGCGTTGGAAATCGATCTGACTGGACAAGTCGTCGCCGATTCCATCGGCGAGCTCATCTATAGCGGAATCGGCGGTCAGATTGACTTCGTGCGCGGGGCGCAGTTGGCGCGCAACGGCAAGGCTATCCTCGCGCTGCCCTCGACGGCCAAGGGGGGTGCACTCTCCCGCATCGTGCCAAACCTCAAGCCGGGCGCTGGGGTCGTCACGACACGTGGACACGTGCAATACGTGGCCACCGAATATGGCATCGTCAATCTCAGCGGTCAGCCGTTGCGACGACGTGCGGAGATGCTGGCCTCGATTGCGCACCCCGATGTTCGCCTAGAGTTGCTCGATTCGCTCCGGCATCGCTTTCATCTCATGCCGTAAGGCCGATAGGAAACTGACCGTTCACGCCGATTCCAGACACAATAGTTGCGGAGCCGCTCGTTTTCTGAAGCTGAATACCCAATCTCATGTGGAGTCGATACGAAGTTCGCCCGAAATGGAGCATGGACCGCTTTGGCCGGCGGGCCTCGCTTCGGCATTTCCGTACCACCGGACCGCTTCCCGCCAAGGTCTTCGCCACACTCGGCGCTGACGGAACACTGGAACTGGTGAAATTTCCGCCGTCAGGCGGTGGAGATTTCCAACCCCGACGCAAACCGCAACCTGCCCTGCGACTCGAACGTCGCTCGGGCGTCACCCTCTTCCTGATGCTGGTGCTGGTCGCCTTCCATCTGCCCGCTCCCTGATCCAGCCGATCGTCGTGACCGATCGCCGGAACCAATCCGGCCTCTCGCTGTTGACACTATCGACCCAGATCAGGAGTTGCCATCTTGTCTATCGCCTTACCAAGGCCGCATCGACCGGCGCTCATCCGCATCCTCCGCGATGAGTTCTCTGGATACAACCAGTTCTCCGCCAGACGTGACGCGGTCGCCGGCCTCACCGTCGCCGCCGTCGCGTTGCCGCTCGCGCTCGCGTTCGGCGTCGCCAGTGGTTCCACCCCGGCCGCCGGACTGGTCACCGCGATCGTCGGCGGATTTCTCATCGGGCTGCTCGGCGGCGCGCCATATCAGATCAGCGGGCCGACCGGCGCCATGTCAGCCGTCCTCATTACCATCGCCAATCAGCAAGGAATGCGGGGACTCTGGATCGCCGGGGTCATGGCAGGAATACTCATTCTCGCCATCGGCATCCTTCGACTGGGACGCATTGTCAATCTCATTCCCGCCCCGGTCATCACTGGATTCACCAGTGGTATCGCGCTGGTCATTTTCATCGGCCAGATCGACAACTTCCTCGGTATCAAGACGCCGTCGGAAGAACGCTCGATCATGAAGCTCGCGGGATACTTCCGCGAACCACTCCCGCCGGTGAATTGGTATGCCATCGCCTGCGGCGTCATCGTGATCGCAGTCATGCTCCTCCTGCCACGGATCAAGAAGATCAAAGCCATACCAGCGGCATTGATTGGGATCATGCTCGCCACTGGCATCGCCTGGGGGCTGGGCTGGGATGCCATTGCGATCGGCGCGATTCCCCGTGGAATCGTCCTCGAGGATAGGCTGATTCCGAACCGGAGCGATCTCGAGCTCATCCCCCAGCTGATGGTTCCCGCGCTTGCCATCGGTATGCTCGGGGCGATCGAGAGCCTGCTTTG
>JBBQPB010000051.1:0-9448 GCA_038331435.1 Thermomicrobiales bacterium
CACCTTCCGACTGCCCTGGAACGAGCTCTTCGATGAAACGGGGCACCTCATCGCGAACGACGAGCTGCTCGCTCGTACCCAAACCCTTGGGCTCGATCCGGCACAGGAGACCGTGTTGTACGGCAACTTCGGAGTCGATACCGCGCTGAGCTGGCTCGCCTTGCGTAACGCCGGGTTCGCGAACGTGCTCAGCTACGATCGTGGATGGGCAGAGTGGTCTATCGTGCCTGGACTTCCCGTGGAGCCACTTTCGTGAAATCACTCATCCGGTTCCTGCTCGTTCTAATCCTCAGTTTCGGCACGCTGATTCCCGTAGCCGCGCAGTCGGAATCGGAAACCGAAGGGCTCATCCTCGGACCAGTAACCATGCAAATGTCGACCGCATCGATGATGCGCGCGCGACCCTTTGTCCTCCCCGACCATCTCAGTCCAGCATTCGAATTCGAGAACATCGCCGACACTCCCATCTCTCAAACTGATTGCCGGATTGCATTGCAGCGTTTTCTGAAGCTGCGCAATCTCCCCGACGAGCGCATTACCGCCATCGTTGCCCAGTTCGATGATCCGGCAATCGTCACGGTCATTCCGGCTGCGAATCTGCGAGCGGCCCTGCTCATGCTCGCAGACTGGGATCCTTACCAGATCACCATCGATGCCATCCTCGACGGCAAGAACGAATCCGGGCATGCATTCGAAACGGTGGATTTCCGACCGCTCGAGTTCGGCGCCGCGATCGCAACCTTGCAAGTCGCCTACTCCACCGGCGCTCCCCGCCTGCTCCTGAGTGATCGATATCAGAACGAGACGCCGCAACAGCTCATCCCGGTGCTGGTGCACGAGTCGATGCACGACGGCATCGACAACTCGTTCGAAGAAGAAATAATCGCCGGCTTGCTGGACAGTCTCACCTATGCCGAAGTGATCACGATCGATCCAGCCGCTGCCAACACCGGCACTGAACTCGCCGCCTATAACAATGTGCAGCTCTTTGCGCTCATGAACTCGATCGGGCGGCGCGGCGCCGGCTACGTGGGAGTGGCGACCTCGTTCGACGGCGACGCCTATGTCGGGCCCGGTCTGGAAGCCTTCGATGCCGACAGCATCCGCGCCGGAATCGCCGGCGATTCGTGGTACTCCCAGCTTCCGCGCGGAGGCAGCAACGGCGGAGCAGTGCTCGAAGCGCTTATCGGCCGCTTCCCTGAAAGCTCATTGTTGGTAAACACCAGGCGTTTTTCTGAAGAAACCATCGCCGTGATCGATCAAGGCATCGGTCTGGTGCTGACCCCGCGCAAGGTACGCGCCCTGGCCGTCGATCTCGGACTCTCGCTGGTGCGCGGCGTGACTGTCGAAACGGTTGCTGGCGATTTACAACCGTCCATCGATCTCATGGCCGCACGCCCCTTTATCCCTGCCGATCCCGCGCTCTTCGATCTGCGCACTATGCACGCAACGCTCGATCCGCTCAACATCGAATTCGCGCGCGCGGCCCTACGCGAGACGCTCCTGGAGGCCGGATCAGACCCGGTCCTTATCGCGTCGGCTCTCGCGCAGTTCGACAACAAGTCTGAGCAATCGCTGGTGCCCGACCCTACCTTGCGGGCCGGATTGCTGATGCTGCACCGCGACTCACGTTGGATCTCGCTCCTGGCATCAGCACTCGATGGCGCGAATGAAGCCGGCGCGCCGGTGCGTATCGCGTTTCGCGATCTCCCCACCGCGGTTCCGGCCGTTTGGGAAAACACCGGCTGGGGCGAATCGCCGGCCGTCTGGATCAATTCCATGATGATTGGTGAGCGTCCCGAACTTCTGGCAACCGCCATTGCGGAGGGATTGCTGCTCGAATCCGCCGATCGCTGCGTCGACCAGGCGATCATTGCTGCGGCCCTCTCGTCACTGTTTTGGGCCGATCTCGTCACCGCCGACCCCTCGCTGACGACCGGAAGCACTTGGGGAACCATCACGCGCAATCGCGATCTTCTCGCACTACTCAATTCACAGCCCTTCGATCCAGGCAACCCGGATTCCACCACGTTCGGTCTGCGTCTGGCGGCCGGCTCCAGTGGCGACGTTCTCCCAAGGCTGCCGGTTTCCGCTGGTTCGTTTGTCGACTATGTCCTGGATTCCCCACGGATTCCGGACGAGGCGCTCGCGCAGAGTGGCCCCGCGCCGGCGGCGTTGACAGCAGTGCTCCAGCGGAGCGGACTCGCACCGACGGCTCAGACGGAACCATTGCGGATCGACGACGATCTGCTCGCCATAGTCGACCTTGGCTTTGACCAACTCTTATCGATGCAGGCTGGCATTGATGCCGCACTGGCGCTCGGCCTGACCATCGCGAGCGAAAATTCCTGATCTCTTACCAAACAAATAATGATTCGGCATATCAAATTTCCTTGACCGTCGCATCCGTGGCAGAATAGAAATCGCACATTTTCCCGATTCCTCCAAGGAATCCTCCCCCTCGATTGGTCCGCTTGGATGCGACCGCAACTCAACAACCGGATCGCCCGGCTCTCTCTTCGCAATCTCACCCTGCCCAACGGCTTCAGTGCCCTCAAACACCGGAACTACCGCCTCTACTTCTTTGGACAGGCGGTATCGGTCACTGGCACCTGGATGCAGAGTCTGGCAATGTCCTGGCTGGTGCTTACGCTGACATCGTCGGCGATCAGCCTCGCGCTCGTCAATGTGCTGCAATTCGCCCCAACCCTCGTATTTGGGCTCTTCGCCGGAGTGCTTGCCGATCGGGTGCCAAAGCGCAGTCTGCTCGTGATCACACAGTCGATCGCCGCGCTCTGCTCGGCGACGCTGGCCATCCTGATCTGGTTGGGCCGCATCGATCTCTGGCAGATCTACGTGGTCGCCCTCATCGTGGGCATCAACAATTCGTTCGATATGCCCGCCCGACAGGCGTTCGTCTCCGAGATGGTCGAGGACCGACAGGATCTCCCCAACGCCATCGCACTCAACGCGACGCTTTTCAATATGGGACGGCTGGTCGGTCCGGCACTGGCGGGCCTGGTGCTCGGCCTCTTTGGCGTGGGGGTCTGCTTTGCAATTGACGCCCTCAGCTATCTGGCGGTGATTGCCAGCTTGATCATGATGAACATTGTCCCGGCGGCAAAGGCAGTCCGCAGGAGCAACCCCGTGGAATCGCTGCGGGAAGGACTCGCCTATGTGCGCGCCACGCCGGTTGTCGGCTATCTCGTGATCTTCGCCGGGCTGGTAGGGGTCTTCGGCGTCAATTTCAACGTCTGGATGCCGTTGCTCGCCAAACAGGAGCTCGGCACTGGGCCAGGGGGATTCGGGCTGCTCATGTCCTCTCTCGGTGTCGGCGCGCTTGTGGGAGCGCTATCGCTCGCCTTCCGCAGCAAGGGAGCCAGCGTCGAGCGTATGGTCGCGACGGGTCTGGTTCTCGGTTTGGGTGAAATTCTGCTCGGTGTGGCTACGGACGTGGCGCCCAGTCTCATCCTTGCCATGTTGATTAGCGCGATCGTGGGTTACGGTCTGACCTCCACCATGGCCATGGCCAATACCGTTGTGCAATCGACCGCGCCAGATGAGCTCCGCGGTCGAGTCATGAGCGTGTACATTATGGTTTCCGCCGGCGTTTCGCCATTGGGCGCGCTCCTGGCGGGGGCAGTAGCCAACGCAGCCAACACCTCGGTTTCAATCCTGATGGGCGGTATCATCACCACGTTCAGCGCAATCTGGTTGGCGCGCCGCCTCCAGGTCCGCACGCTGGGCCTGGCACGCGTGCGTTCCTGACGCCGCCCACTGAGCGCTCCCTGGCGCGAAAAGGATTCGATCTCGATGCCCATGGGCGGATTCGGGCTACTGTCCCTCTTCTATGTCTTCATCGGCATTCGCTTTCTCTTTCAGTTCATTCCGCGCCGGAAAGCGATTTTCGATAACAATTTCACACCCTACGACCGATCGATGCTGGGGCAAGCGGCGTTCTTTATCTTGCTCCCCCTATCGGTCGCGTTCCACGAGCTGGGGCACGCCATCGCGATCTGGGCGATGGGCGGACAGGTTCTCGACTTCGGCTTCTATTTCTTTTCGGGATACGTCTCGTACAACCCCACTGGCTTCTCGGCGGTTCAGCAAACGCTGATCGCGTTCGCCGGAACCTTCGTCAATCTGCTCCTGATCGTGCTTGCCCTGGGAGTCGTCTTTCTCAAGCGGCCACCTCTACGGGCACCATGGAACGAGCTCCTGCTTCAGTTCGTCTTCATCTCCGGTATCAACGCGCTCGTCTTCTACCCAGCCATGGATCTCTTGCTGAACATTTCAGGCGACTGGTCGCAGATGTATCGCAGCGGTGTTCCCTGGTTGACCGCGCTCATCGTCGTCATCCAGCTCGGATTCATTGCAGTCGGTTGGTGGGGAATGAAAAACCCCGGAGTACAGGCCCGGATTGCCGTGCTCACCGGTTTACCAACGGGTTCTACGATGCGCATGGCCTTCGGCGGCGGTGGCCAGCAAGCCGTGCAGAAGGTCGAGGGACTCGACGCTGCCAAACTCTCTGGAGAAGAACAAATCGTGAGCAGCGCGGTCGGCCGCGTGGCCGCGGGCTGGCCGGCCAAGACCGACACCCGCATCGATCGTGGTCAAGGCAGCTCGCTCAGCTCGATGAATTGGCAATCGAACGACGCCAACCGCACCGTGGCCGTTGTCGTCCGCCCGAGCGGCGAAACCGCCATCGTGGGGAATGTCCATGCCGCCCGTGATCCAGGCGCCCCGGCCAACCAGGGCATGATCCGGAGCTGGCCTGCGATCCCGAATGAGGACGACCTCACGCTCGCCGTTCGCATCGCCGCCGAACAGGTCGAAAGCTGGTCACCAGTTCCCCACCCTGCCGGCCGGTAGTTCTCGTTCAGGGTGGATGCAACGAGACTTCACCGCCACCTGGCAATCGTTGAGTTGGGATTAGCCTCCAAACGACGGGGAGTCGTTGCCAGTGCCGGGAGCTCCGGACAGGACCACCCGTTTCGTCGGCCCTTGTCTCAGCTACGACGCCAAGTGGAACGCAGGCTCGATCTACAGCGAGTTTCACATTGGTCGACACACCCGGAGCCGGTTTCGGGCGAGTCCGTTATCGCGCGGGCTCGCGCTAAATTCTCAAATTCGTCGTGATTTCGCCGACGGTCCAGCCATTCGCATTGGTAACCGGCTGTATCAGCGCCGACTTCATCGCCGCCAGCTCCGGCTCATCGACCAGGTCAAGTTGCTCCAGAACCGTAAGAGCCAGGATATTCAGCCCACGGTATGAGCCGTCGCAAATGCGAATAGCGACTCCCAGCTCGTGCTGCGGCAGCGCCATGCATAGGAGCCCTTCGGCTCCGATTTTTGCCACCACGCTTCCATTCGACAATCGCATCAGCTCGGTGTCGAGCTCCCCCTTCCCGGCGATGTTCTCGGGGAATCTCACCATAGCGGCCAGCAGACGGTCGATGGACGATTCGTAGGATCGCAGACCGTCAGATGGCGAATTCGCCGGGGCAGCAAGCGCGCCAAAGGCCGTGGCGAAGTCCCCTACCCCAGCCCCGAATGTCGGGACACTGCAACCATCCGCAGCGAGCACAACAGCGGCCGCGTCGACTTGCATGGCCTCAGCGACGATCCCGAGGATTTGCACCTGAAGGGGATGCTGTGGCGACAAGTACGAATCGACTGGATAGCCGAGATGCAGGCAGGTGGCAAGCATGCCGGCGTGCTTGCCGGAACAGCAGTTCTGCAGTGGCGAGGGAGCGACGAGACCGAGCGCCAGACGGGCGAGCTCCACCTCATCCATCGGCAATGCGGCGCCGCATTGCAACAGGCTGGGATCGGCGCCAATCTTCTCGAGCATCGTTACAACTGCCTGCTGCTGACCCGCCTCTCCGTTGTGCGAGGAGCAACAGAACGCAAGCTCTGATTCGGTAAGCCCGAACGCATCCGCCGCTCCGCTTTCGACCAATGGGATCGCTTGAAATGGTTTTGCGGATGATCGAAAGAATGCAAATACATTCGGATCGCCCGCTGACGCAATCATGGCGCCTCGGCTGTCGACGACCGTCACCGCCGCCCGGTGCTCGCTTTCTCTTTCATTGCCGCGGGTCACCATGACGCGCAGCGGATTTGCACTGTCCAGGAATTGTGTCTCGGTCACTGTTCACGACCTCTCGCTGATCTCGATCGTGATCTAACGCACGTATTCGCGTGCGTTAGGTCCGAGAGACTGCCGGGCAAAGCAGCATTCACTGCTCGTCCTTTTTGGCGTGCCTGCATTCAGGCTACAGTTCTCAACGTTGTCGAGTCACGGCCCCTTGGTCCGGAGGGTACCTAGTACCCGGCCTGCTTATCGACCACGTTCAAAAGTTCCTCCCCGTCCTGCAACCGGCGCACGTTCTCGACCAGAATCTCGACACACCGCCGTTCCTTTTGCCAGGACGATCCCGCCAGGTGGTGGCTCATCACAACATTCGGCATGTCCCAGAACAGGCTGTCCGCTGCCACTGGCTCGATCTCGTTCACATCTATTCCGGCGCCCCAAAGGTGTCCCGAGGCCAGCGACTCGGCCAATGCTGGTTCGTCGATGATGCCACCACGCGAAACCGCGATCACGATCGAGCCCGGCGGCATTGTCGCGAATTCCTTCGCCCCGAGCATGTGATGGGTCTCCTTGGTCAGCGGAGCGGCAACCATCAAAATGTCAGTCAGCATCAACATATCGTGCAGCCGGTCGACCGGCCACACCGTATCGACAAAGCGATCTCCGCTGCCAGGGTGCACATCGACCGCAAGCATTTGCACTTCGAAACCCGACGCTCGCTGCGCTATCGCCCGGCCGATCTGGCCATAGCCCACGATTCCGATCGTGCTGCCCATGATCTCGCGCGGTTCTCGATACGCGCCGTCCCAACGCCATTGGTGCTTGTGCTGGTAATCGAGTGAAGCAGGGATCTTGCGAGTCAACGACAACAAGAGCGCAAAGGCATGCTCAGCAATCGAGGGCGCGTGCGCCCCACGCGTGTTCGACAGCACGACATCGCTTTCGACCAATTCAGGGAAGTTCATCAGGAAGTCGACACCGGCGCTCTGTGACTGCACCAGCTTCAGGTTCTTCGCCGCGGCGAGCACCTTGGCATCCGGCCGGCCGTAGAGAATGTCTGCGTCGACGATTTCCGTAAGCAACTCGTCCGGCGTGTTTACCCGCACGAGCTCGAGATTCGGAATCCCGTCCAGCAATCCAAAATTCGCGTCACCTTCTTCGGTGGCGATGACCAGCTTCATAACGACATCCTTTTTCATGCAATGGGAGCGAACCGGCAGCGTTCGTCTGCGCTGCTGGGAGGATACCAGTCAACCCCGCTCGCCTTACGCACCTTTATACTCCGCTCCGAATATCCTGCCATCTGGAAGACCGCTAAGAAGGACGTCTGCTCGTGCGATCGTGGCTCTCGAAAATGGTCCAGCGCGACGCTCATGAGGCGCACCGCGTCTCCACTCCGCTCGAGCTCTTCTTCGATCTCGTCTTTGTCGTCGCCATCAATTTCGCCGCGGATACATTTCATCATGACCTTGTGGAAGGCCACATTCGCCACGGTCTGATCAGTTTTTCCATGATTGTCTTCGCCATCACCTGGGCATGGCTCAATTTCACCTGGTTTTCCTCCGCATACGACACCGACGACGCGTTGTATCGTCTTTTGGTCTTTGTGCAGATGACGGGAGCCCTCGTCCTCGCGGCTGGCGTCGAGCGCGCCTTCTCGGAACGCGACATCCGCATCGTTGTCATTGGTTACATCATCATGCGAATGGCACTGGTGGCTCAATGGCTGCGCGCTGGCCATTCCGATCCCGTTCATCGGGCCACGGCGTATCGTTACGCCGTTGGCATCACGGTGGTCCAAATGGCCTGGATTTGGCTCGGGATCTGGTCAAACAGTGTCACGCTTTGGATGTTCGCAACCCTGGTCGTCTGCGAAATACTTGTTCCTGTCCTGGCCGAACGCGGGAACATGACAACCTGGCACCCCGAGCACATCGGGGAGCGCTACGAATTGTTCACGATCATCGTGCTTGGTGAAGCGGTGCTCGCGTCCGCACTTGCCATCCAGACAGTGGTCGACGATCGCCTCTTTGACAGCCAGATGTTCGCCATCGTCGGTGGCAGCATTGTGACGCTGTACATGATGTGGTGGCTCTACTTCCAATATACCTCCAATGTCGAATACATTCTCACATCACCTATTCGCACATTTACCTGGGGATACGGGCACATTATCCTATGGGGCGCGGTTGCCGCGGTTGGGGTTGGCATTGGTTCATGCATCGACTTCGCTACGCATCATTCCGAGCTTTCCAGCACTGCTTCCCAAGCGGCTCTGGCCATTCCGGTCGCCGTCTTTCTTCTAAGCCTCTGGCTGTTTCACGATATGGGTCATGGACACTCAACCCTGCACAGATTCGTTACGCCGCTTGTTGCCACGCTGGTTGTAGCGACGACCTGGCTCCCGAACGCGCCAGTCTGGATCGCCTTGCTGCTGATCGCGCTCACGGTCTATCGCGCGATCCTCGAGCAAAATCATCCTGACGCTGCGCTTGCAGCCCATTGATCGACAGGAAAGGATCCATTCGACGTGCGGATTACCGATGTCACCTGCTATCCCGTCTGGGGCGGATTTCGTAACTTCCTCTTCGTGGTTATCGATACCGACGAAGGCGTCTCCGGTGTAGGCGAATCCGGACTCACGGGCCGCGAGCTGGCGGTCACTGGCACCATCGAGCACTTCAAGCCATTGCTCATCGGTCAGGACCCGTTCCGTATCGAGCATCTCTGGCAAACCCTCTCCCGCGGGGGATTTTTTCCGGCAGAAGGAGCCGTTGCTGCCGCCCTCTCCGCGGTTGATATCGCCCTCTGGGACATAAAGGGCAAGGCGCTGAACGTGCCGATTTACGAACTGTTGGGGGGTCTGGTGCGCGACAAGGTCATTGCCTATCCACACAACGGATCGCACGATCCCAGCACCCAGGCACTCGTCGAGTCTTGCCTGGAAACGAAAGAAATCGGCTGGAAATTCGTTCGATTCGGCTTGCCCTCGGAAGGCAACGTTCACGAGCCGCGCGTGGCCATGAAAACCGCCATCGAACAGTTTGCGGCGATCCGAGAAACGGTCGGCGACGAGATCGAGATTACGTTCGATATCCACACCCGCCTGGACCAACGTGATTCTGTCTATCTCTGCAACGAACTGGAGCAGTTCCGCCCGTACTTCATCGAAGACCCTGTGCGCTCCGAAAGCATGCAAGCGCTTCGCGCGGTCCGTGAAGGGACGAACGTGCCGATCGCGGCCGGCGAGCAGTTCACCTCCAAATGGCAGTTCCGCCAGATCATCGAAGAGGACTTGATCGATTTCGCCCGCATCGACCTTTGCCTGGCCGGCGGGTTTTCCGAGTCGCG
>JBBQPB010000052.1:0-9310 GCA_038331435.1 Thermomicrobiales bacterium
ACGCGAACGACTCGAGCCGATTCGCGGACTTCCGCCTGACTTGATCGATCTACCTGATATTTGTCCATTTGTTCCACGGTGTGATTACGCGCGCGAAAAGTGCGAGCAGAAGCGGCCGCCATTGCTGGAGGTTTCTCCAGGGCACATGAGCGCTTGCTGGTTCTGGGAAGAAGTCACCAAGGAAGAAGTTTCGACTAAGGGAGAAGCCTGATGGCGGTCGATACAGCGAAGGTGGAGGCGGTGTCCAGCAATGGACAAGAGCCGCTGCTCGATGTCCGCAACCTGGTCATGCACTTTCCGCTGACTCAGGGCATCATCTTTCAGAAGAAGGTCGGAGCGGTGCAAGCCGTCGACGGTATTTCGCTCGCCGTCAACCGGGGCGAGACGCTTGGTCTGGTAGGCGAGTCCGGCTGTGGTAAATCGACCACCGGCCGCGCGATTCTCCAGCTGTACAAGCCGACTGCCGGTGAGGTTATCTTCAACGGGCGCGACCTGACAAAGCTCGACGGCGGCGAAATGCGCAAGATGCGCCGCCATTTGCAGATGATTTTCCAGGATCCGTATGCGTCTCTAAACCCGCGCATGACGGTCGGTAGCATCGTTTCCGAACCAATGCAGATTCACAACCTGGTGCCGAAGAATCAGCGTAATCAGCGCGTGCAGGAACTCCTGCAGACAGTTGGTCTCAATCCGTACTTTGCCAACCGCTATCCCCATGAGTTCTCCGGCGGTCAGCGGCAGCGCATCGGTATTTCCCGCGCGCTTGCGGCGAACCCAGACTTCATCGTCTGCGACGAGCCGGTTTCTGCACTCGACGTGTCGATTCAGGCGCAGATCGTCAACCTGCTGGAAGATCTGCAGAACGAGTTCGGCCTAACCTATCTCTTCATTGCCCACGACCTCTCTGTCGTGCGTCACATTTCTGACCGTGTGGCAGTCATGTATCTTGGCAAAATTGTGGAGCTGGCGGACCGCAATGCGCTTTACGAAGACCCGTTGCATCCCTATACGAAAGCCCTTCTTTCGGCAGTGCCGATTCCGGACCCGGTCATCGAGCGGGGGCGTGAGCGCATCATTCTAACCGGAGACGTGCCAAGCCCAATCAATCCGCCCAGCGGTTGCCATTTTCACACCCGGTGCCCGTACGTGATGGACGTCTGCAAGCAGATCGACCCAATTTTGGCCGACCAGGGCGAAAGGCACTTGGTCGCGTGCCATCTCTATTCCGGATCTGGCGCCTGATCGATGTTCCGCGATTCCGATCGCCATAAGCTCCATTTCGTAAGTCGCGGAAGCCCAAACTCCGGCATTTACATTGTCATGCTGCTCCTGTTGTTCGGGCAGCTGATGAGGGGTCATACCCTGCCGCCGACCAAACAGATCGTTACGGTGCTGGCCTGCTTCGTCGTTGCGATCTCGATCCACGAGTTCATGCACGCCTTTGTGGCGCTCAGGCTTGGCGATCGCACGGCCGAACAACAGGGCCGCGTGACATTGAATCCAGTTTCCCACTTCGAGCCGTTCGGCTTCATGGGGATGGCGCTGATATCTCTGGGGTACAGCTTCATCGGATGGGGCAAGCCAGTTCCAGTCAATCCGAGTCGTTTGACCGCGTTCAAGCCCGATCAACGGCACCGCGCAATGGCGCTGGTGGCGCTCGCGGGACCGCTCACCAATGTCGCGCTGGCGGTGCCGGCTGCAGTGATTCTGCGTACCACCAATCCAAATACGAGTGAGCTGGGCTATGTTGCCTACTGGTTTTTCACGGTCAATGTGCTGTTGGCAGCATTCAATGCCATCCCATTGCCCCCGTTGGATGGATATAAGATCATGGTTGGCATCCTGCCCAAGTTCTGGACGCCGATCCTGGCTCCACTTGAGCGGTATGGTTTCCTCATCTTGTTCGCTGTTTTCTTCCTGGGCGGGCGCTTCGGATCGTCGCTTACCAGTGAAATGATCGATCCAGTGCGTCAGCTTTTGTGGCGCATTTTGCTGTGACGGCGCGCGTTGCAATGGGCGACCAGACCTCCTTCGCCTACGCCCGCAAGCGCGTCGTACAGGGCTTGCGCGGTCTGAATCCGACTCGCGCCGGCGCAGATGTCGATCGCAGCGTATTGGCGTTCTTGACGCCCGAGCAGCGACGACGGTTCGAAGCGATGCCGGCCTTCGATCAACAGCATCTCTGTCGAGTGGCCAGTCACCTGACGTCGCAGGGTGTGACCGATCCAGACGTGCTCGTGGCCGGTTTGCTGCATGACATCGGAAAGTCGGATGGCCAGACAACTGTTCGGCTCAGCGACCGGGTCGGCAAGGTCGTGCTGAAACGGGTTTCTCCTGGAACATTGGAGCGGGTCGCTGGAGGGTATCCGGGGGGGCGCCTGCCCGGGCTGGCCTTGACCATGCTCCACCCAGAGCTTGGAGCGCACATTGCCCACCAACTGGGTTGCAGCGAGCGGACCTGTTGGTTGATACGCCACCATGAGGCCGCGACCGATCTTGGAGATCGGGACCTGGCTCGGCTGCAGGCGGCCGATTTCGCCTCCTAATCCCTTTCTGTAACGTACAATCGGCCCCGCATGAGCGCAATAACCTTTGATCACAACACGGCATTCACTTGGCAACTTCGGCTCCCCTCCTTCGAGGGGCCGCTTGATGTGCTGCTGCGACTGATCGAGAAACAGCAGCTTCCGATCACGGAGGTGTCTCTGGCGCTGGTGAGCCATCAATTTCTTCAGGCAGCACGCGAGCTGGATGGTTCGGCGCCAGAAACGATTGCCGAGTTCACCACCGTGGGGAGTCGCCTGGTCGCCATCAAGGCGCGCTCGCTGCTCCCACGCCCGTCTGTGCCCGTCGAAGAAGAGGATGAAGACGGGCTCGTCGTGCAACTGTTGGAATACAAGGCGATCAAGGAAGCCGCCAGGCAGTTCGCGCAGATCGACAAGCTCGGTATGGTGGCGTTTTCTCCCAGCACCGATGCGATTGAATTGCCCGACAAACCGAAAGAGCTACCACTGGGGCGTCACGAAGCGTCGTGGTTGGCGAGGGCGCTTCAGCGCAAGCTGTTGGTGGTCGAGCCGGTGCGTCAGATGGTACTGATCAAACCTTCGGTCAGCCTGCGCGAGATGATCGGCAGGCTGAGCATCGCACTCACCGGCGGGTTCACGTCGTTCAGCCGAATAGCCGATGCGAACTGCCAGGATGCCTCAGAACGGCGCGCGCTCTTTCTGGCACTACTCGTCATGATCCGCCGGGGAGCGGCCGATGCCGAACAAGACGAGCCGTTCGGTGAGATAACGATTCAACGAATGGGCAGCGGACCTGCACCCCTCTTCGATGAAATCGAGGAGTTCTAACGAACGATGTCTTTGCGAAATGGATGGGCGATACCGTGATGATGGATGCCGAGCAGGTGGTCGCCCTGGAAATGCGCGATCCGCGCGAAATCGAGTTCGAGCTGCCGGCACTGATCGAAGCGCTTTTGTTGGTCGCCTCCGGTCCGGTAGCGGTTGCGGATCTGGCCGAAGTTGCGGGCGCCCGACTGGACGAAATCGACCTGGCAGTTTCCCAGCTCACTGAGATCCAGGATCGGGGCTGGGTCGTGCAACGGCACCGAGATCAGGTGCAGCTGGCCACTGCGCCCCGGTTCGCGGGCCATATCCGACGCTTTCTCGGGTTAGAGCGCGAAGTTCGACTTTCCAGTGCCGCGTTGGAAACTGTCGCGATCGTCGCCTACCAGCAACCGGTCACCCGGTCGACGATCGAAGCGGTGCGCGGAGTCGACTCGACGGGAGTGATTGCCACGCTTCTGTCCCGCGGATTGGTCGAGGCCGGCGGCCGAGCGGAAACTGCGGGACAACCCTATCAATACGTGACCACGCCGGCGTTCCTGCAGCACTTTGGGTTGTCTTCGCTGGAGGAGCTGCCACCGCTCGGATCGAGTGACGGTGTTGCCCTGGGTGACGTGTTGCAGGCCAAAGTCGAGGAGGCGGAACGCGCCGAACCTGGACTGGAGCTGGTCGGAGCTTCGGTGCTCATCTCCGTCGACGATTCAGCCGAGCTCCCGAATTCGTAACACCGCGTCGGCAAGACTGTCCGCAGCCTCAGCAATCTGCTCCGCATCGTTGCAGCGTCCGACAGTCAACCGGATACTGGTGCGGCAGCGATCGTCTGAATAGCCCATCGCTTTGAGGACATGGCTGGGTTGTGAGTTACCGGTGGTGCAGGCAGATCCGGCCGACGCTGCGATGTCGGCCATGTCGAGGTTAAGGAGCACTGTTTCGCCCTGCACTCCGGCGATGGTCAGATTGAGGTTATTGGCCAGTCTTGTGTCGTCGAGTGGGGGGCCATTCAAGGACACGCCTTCGATCCGCTCCTGGATCTCCTGAGCGAGCTGGTTGCGCAGAGCCCGGCAATCGCGATGATAGTGCTCCCGGTCGCGCTCAGCCAAGGTTAGCGCCGCACCCATGCCCACGATCAGCGGAACATTCTCGGTCCCCCCGCGCCGCCCGCTTTCCTGTCCCCCTCCGAGCTGCTGCCAGCTCATCGGTATGCCTCGTCGGACATAAAGCAGTCCAACGCCTTTTGGCCCATAGAACTTGTGTGCACTCAAAGCCAGCAGATCGACCCCGAGCTCGTCAACCTCTAGGGGCAAAAGCCCGGCCGCTTGCACAGCATCGGTATGGAACGGCACGTTATGCCGTCGTGCAACCTCCGAGATTGCGGTGAGCGGCTGGATTGCTCCAGTCTCGTTATTAGCTGCCATGACGGAGATCACAGCGGTCTCGGGGCGAATGGCTGCCTCGATATCCGCGGCATTCACCACTCCGTACTCGTCGACTGGCACCAACGTCAATTCGAACCCGATGGACGCGAGCCACTCAGCCTCATGGAGCACTGCATGATGCTCGATGGCGGTGGTGACGATATGCGGAACCGGTCCGCCGGGGTGTCGCTCGCGCCACGACCAGACCGAACCAGCCAGAGCGAGATTGTTACTCTCCGTGGCTCCGCTTGTGAAAACAATCTCGCTCGGATGACAGCGAAGGACAGCCGCGCATTGCGCGCGAGCCGAGTCGAGTGCGGAGCGACTCTGCTGGCCAAGCTGATAAATGCTCGAGGGGTTGCCGAAGTAGTCGGTGAACCAGGGGGCCATCGCACGCAGCACATCCGGATCGACCGGTGTGGTAGCGGCATGGTCAAGATAGATCGAATCGGTCTCGATCTGTCGAATCATGGAGGGAGAGCTGCGCGCCTAGCCTGCGACGCTGGTGAGATCGGGCGCAGGCACATCGCCGGCGCCACCTTGCCGCAGGAGATCGGCCAACGTCATCGAATCGAGCGTGGAAGCGATCGAATTACGGACTTCCATCCAAACCGGCCGGGTTTCACAGTTCGGAATCAACGGGCATGACTGCTCTGAGAGATCCTCAGAAACGCAATCCATCGGAGCGATCGGACCTTCCATCGTACGGTAGATCTCGCCAATGCCGATATGCTCTGGCGCTCGGGAAAGCTGATACCCACCTGCCGCGCCGCGGCGGCTCGTAACCAGTCCCGACTTCTTCAGTGGCGAGATCAGTTGTTCAAGGTACGAATACGGTACCGCCGACTCGGCCGACAAGGTAGAGATCGAAGCCGGTCCCTCGCCATAGTGCTTTGCCAGCGCAACCATGGCGCGTACGCCGTATTCGCCGCGGGTGGAAACCTTCATACTTACAATCCTGTCGCCGAAGTTCCAAAATGGGGCACGTAGATCGTACGGCGAACGAGACGGTTCGGTCAACTGACCGACTGAGCGCTGTTAGCGTGAAGCAGCTAACGATAGTTTAGCGCACCCTGCTACGGAACGTTTGGCCAAGCGATCCCGTAAGGTGCGCGAAGTGGCGCCGCTCCGCCGATTTCGATACGACGTGCCGTTTCACGTGGACAAATCGGTCCGCCGTGAAGAGTCCGCGATACAGGCCCGCATCCGCCACCGGAATCGCCCACTGACTGGTTTCGCTCATGAGTCGCTGCGCGTCGTGAACCGACGTATCGCTGGAAATCGTGACGTAGCGCTGGTCCATGATCTCCGAAACTCGTCGCTGAAGCCCGCCGTGGCTCATAGCATCCACGAGCTGCTGCCGCCACACCATACCCACCAACCGGCCATTGTCGGTGACCGCCAGATCGCGGGCGCCCTGACGCAAAGCCATCGCAATCGGATCGTCCGGCGAAACTCCGCCGCGATCCCAGACGGCGAACTGTCCCACCCGCAGGCGTCGCATGGATTCTTCGAGCCGGACCGCACGCCCCTCGGCAATGGCGGCGAGCACGACGAAACCCATAACGAGCACGATAAGATACTCACCGGAGAGCAGTCCCAGGATGCCAATCAACACGCCAAGCGTGATACCTATCGCGACCGCAACCGTGGTGGCGCTCTGGCGCCCCATGAACGGTGTAACTCCGGCGCGGAGTATGCGTCCGCCATCCATAGGAAATGCGGGGAGCAAATTGAAAACCGCCAGGGTCAGATTGGCGAGGAGCAAATAGAATAGGAAGCCGGTGAGCGAAACATCGCCCAGGCCAAAACGGGCGAAGTCCTGAAGCGAATCGTTGCCACCGGCCAGACCAACCATCAACAGAATCGGGAGCAAAAGGAGCGCGATCGCCAAATTGACGAGCGGGCCGGCCAGCGAGATCATCGCCTCGGCGCGCGGGTTAGATGGCATCTGCTCGATACGGGCGATACCGCCAAACGGCACGAGTGTGATGTCCCGGACCCGCAGCCCATATTCGAGCGCCATCATACTGTGACCGAGCTCATGCAACAGAACAAGGACGAAGATCGAAAGTACCAGGGCCAAACCGTAGATGGTGCCGGCAAGCCCAGAATCCTGGCGGAAGCCCCAGTGGTAAACGACCCACAATCCGATTAACACTAAGCTCGGGTGGAGCTTGATGTCGATTCCCTGGATTCGCCCGATTGTGAGCGATTTCATATCCTGAACTGGACCCCCGAATCCCTATGCGGGATGGATTCGAACGAACGGCTCCGAGGTTCGCTGCATCGGTCTGTCACGGAAGCGTTCAGGATGCGCTACCAGATCTTTCGCTCAGGGTCGTCAAGTCCTGCTCGTCCGATGCGGGATTCGGGACGTGTCGTCGCGCGCAAGTATAACGATGCGCGTAACGAAACCAGAAAAAGCAGGGTTTCGACCTGATCAGCATCATAGCAGATCGTACGTCCGTATGCGTGCGGTTCGTTCGGTGCGAGCGTAGAAATCCCCGTGCTTTCAAAGTCTGCGTACGTTCGCTATAGTGACGCGCGAAAAAGGTAGGCAAGCAGTTCGATGGTTCTCGACTCGCACGATAATTTAATGGAGCGGGCCTTTCTGGTTGCGTTGTCGCAGGTGACTCATATCGGGCCGGTGCGGCTTGGGCGGCTGCGCGACCGATTCGGAACGCTCGACCTGGCATGGAGTGCGGATGAGCGCGATCTCTTGAGTGTCCTCGATGAGCGGACGTGCCGGGCAGTGCTGGTTGCACGATCGAACAATGATCCGGCGCGTGTGCTGGAGCGCTTGACCGGTTTCGGCGCGCAGGTGGTAACCGTTCTGGATGACGACTATCCCCGAATTCTCCGTGAGATTCCCGGCCCACCGCCGGTGCTGTACTTCCGTGGCTCGCTTCCCGCACAGGACGATGTAACCATCGCCATGGTCGGAACGCGTCGCGCGACCTCGTACGGACGTGAGGCAACGACTCGGATCGCAAGCGACTTGGCCGCGGCAGGTGTGACGATTGTCTCTGGTCTGGCAAAAGGGATCGATGGGTGCGCGCATCGGGCTGCGCTCGAAGCAGGAGGACGGACCATCGCGGTGATGGCCAGCGGAGTTGACATCGTTTATCCGACAGAACACCGGCAGCTCGCCGAGCGAATCGTCGAATCTGGCGCCCTACTTTCTGATTATCCGCCCGGCACCAAACCGGACGCTCCGAACTTTCCGGCCAGGAACCGAATCATTTCTGGATTGTCGTTGGCGACGATTGTGGTGGAAGCCCCAGCGCGGAGCGGCGCATTGATCACGGTTGGCTTCGCTGCCGACCAGGGGCGCGATGTCTATGCGGTACCCGGGAGCATTTTTTCCAATGCGAGCGACGGGACCAACAATCTGCTGCGACAAGGAGCGACACCGCTAACCTGCGCGGCGGATCTGCTGGATGATCTCCAGCTTTCACCGGCCATACCAGAGGACGAACCCGCCCAAGCGGCATTCCCCATGACCGATGATGAACGCGCGATCTACGCTTTGGTGACGGCAGAGCCGCAACATATCGACGAGCTGGCATATAGCGCTGGGGTTACCATCTCGCAAGCTTCGGCTTTGATGACCATGCTGGAGCTCAAAGGGTTGGTTGCCAATGCGGGAACCCAGCATTTCGTGGCAACTTCTCAGCGGCCGAGATCACGTCGGGCGCGACCCTCTTGACAGGCAGTGTGCGGAGAGTGCTACGTTTGAATAGCACGTCAAGCAACACAGGCATGACTTGACCCCGGCGCGCATGTTCGTCGGCTTATTGGAGCCTGCAACCGAATCGAATCGAGCACATGACCGATACCATCAAGGAATCGCCGGTCAAGAAGACCCCGGCAAAAAGGAAAAGCGCCACCCCGGCTGTGAAGCCGAAGGGCAAGCTGGTGATTGTCGAATCGCCAACCAAGGCGAAAGCGATTGGCCGCTATCTCGGTAGCGGCTACACAGTCAAATCATCTATGGGCCATGTGCGTGACCTCCCCAAGAGCACGCTGGGAGTCGATGTCGATGCCGACTTCGCTCCGAAGTACCTGGTGCCCCGCGAAAAGAACAAGACGATCAAGGAGCTGAAAAGCAGCGTTCAGGCGGCCAAAGAGTTGATTCTGGCGACCGACCCCGACCGCGAGGGTGAGGCAATTGCCTGGCATCTCGTGCAAGCGACCGAACCAGGTGACCGGCCGGTCTCGCGCGTGGTCTTTCACGAGATCACTCCGGAAGCTGTGCAGGAAGCGATGCAGCATCCACGCGAGATCGACATGGCGTTGGTCGATGCGCAGCAAGCGCGCCGCGTGCTGGACCGGCTGGTGGGATACAGCGTCAGCCCGCTTCTTTGGAAGAAGGTCAAGCGCGGTCTTTCCGCTGGTCGCGTTCAAACCGCCGCGCTGCGCATCGTGGTCCAGCGCGAGCGGCTGATCGAGGAATTCAATCCGGTGGAATACTGGTCGGTCGAAGCCGACCTGAAGCAACCCGAGCCCGCCAAGCCCGTGGTCTTTCGGGCGGCCGTCAATAAG
>JBBQPB010000053.1:0-9259 GCA_038331435.1 Thermomicrobiales bacterium
CGGGTGCGCACCTTCGGTGACTATGGAAAACTCTCCGGCCGTCAGGTCGATGACATGGTCTCCGGTGCTCGCATCGAAATCGACGAACGAAAAGAGGACCCGCTCGACTTCGCGCTTTGGAAGGCAGCCAAGCCCGGCGAACCTACCTGGCGGAGCCCATGGGGCGATGGGCGCCCAGGGTGGCACATCGAGTGCTCCGCGATGTGCTCCCATCATTTGAACGGGCAAGTCGATATCCACGGTGGGGGCGCCGATTTGATCTTCCCGCATCACGAAAACGAAATTGCGCAGTCGGAAGCGTTTCTCGGCGTCAAACCGTTTTCCCGCTACTGGTTGCACAACGGCATGCTTCAGCTCGGTGGAGACAAGATGTCGAAATCGATCGGCAATGTCATCCGCATCAAGGACCTCATTGACGGAAAGAAGACGCAGGCGTTTCGGCTGATGGTGCTGCAATCGCACTACCGCGCGCCGCTCACCTTTTCGGAAGAGTCGCTCGATGCCGCCAGCAAAGGACTGGATCGGCTTCTCCAGGCAGCTCGCCCTGATTCGCATGTCCCGCAAACGCCCGTGGAAACTCGTCTCGCACTGACCGTCCAGCGGGCATCCGATCAGTTCCACAGCGCTATGAACGATGATTTCAACAGTCCTGCCGCGATCGCATCGTTGTTCGATTTGGCACGAAGCATCAATCGAGCCCGGGATGATGGCGCCGGTCTGGATGAACTCGCATTGGGCCGAACGGCGCTGATCGAACTCGGGGGCGTGCTTGGGCTCGACCTCGAGCTGGACGACTCTTCCTCCGGTGATGCGGCGCCATTTATCGATCTCCTGGTGCAGGTCCGGGACCGCCTCCGAGCGGAGAAACAGTGGGCGCTTTCGGACCTGATTCGCGACCAGCTGGCTGAGAGAGGAATAACGATTGCGGACGGATCGCAAGGGTCGACCTGGCAAGCGAGCTGACGGGGCCCGCGATCGCCATCCGCGCCAGCGGGGCGGCGATGAATGGCTTTACGGTCGCAATGCAATTTATGAAGCACTCAAAGCCGGTCGTCGAAACTTTCGACATCTGCTGCTCTTGGCGAACGCTGGAAGCGATCCACGTCTGGATGCAATTCAGGAGCATGCCAAACAGCGAGGCGTAACGTTCGAGCGGGTCGATCGAGAAACCCTTGATCGCGCAGTTCCAGACGTCAATCACCAGGGAGTTGTCGCGTTCACGTCCCCCTACCCCTACGCACTGCCGTCAGCACTCGTAGAAACCGACGAATCGATGCTGGCACTGGACCATTTAGTCGATCCGCAGAATGTCGGCACACTGCTGCGAGCAGCTGAAGCGTTCGGCGTGCGAACGGTGCTGCTCCCGCGTGAGCGAAGCGCTGGTATCACACCGTCGGTCGTGAACTCCTCGGCCGGAGCGGTCGAACATCTTTCGATCGTGCAGGTGGTCAATCTGGCGCACGAGCTCGAGCGACTGAAGAAACGGGGATTCTGGATTGTCGGCATCGAGCACCACGAGCGGGCCTCCATTCTGGGCAAGACTCCGATTCCTACACCCTGTGTACTGGTGATCGGGTCGGAGGGGCAAGGAATGGGTCCAAATCTCACCAAGCGGTGCGATCTACTGCTCAAAATCGAGATGCGGGGGGAAGTCAATTCGCTCAATGCCGCCACCGCGGGTTCGATCGCTCTCTTCGAGCTTTCGCGCGCCTGACCAACAGTAAAGACCCACCTTCACTAGCAGCACATCTTTGTCGCGTCGCCTTTCGTCTTTTTCGAATCTCGGCGCCGACCGCAGCGTGGCGCTCGTCTGGGTTGCACGGAACTGGCGTATGTGATTTCTTTACCAGCAACGGCGATTGGAATTTTTGTCTGTCCTTGATGGCAGGCCAGGATTTCGAGAAGACTCTTGGCGAACGCATTCACCCAGGAAATTCTTCGAAGCAATCGGACGATATTTCTATGACGAGCTCGCCGTATGGAGGCGGTTGGCACAATCCGGATATCGCATCGATCATGCCGATCTTCGCCGATGTCAACTTCATCTCGTTACAGGGCCTACGTTCCCGCGCTTGCGTCTCTACTCCGCCGGAGAGATAAACGAGGTGATTGGCGCCATCATCCAAGCGAATGCTCGCCTCCCGCTTATGTCAACTTTGGACTTCAATGCCGGCGTGGCCGCGCTTCGCATCGCAGCCCTCCGCTCCCTCGAAATAGCGAGACGGTATGAGACCCGCGTACTGCTGGAGTACTCCGACACGATAACGGATCAGGGCGGGTCGAGGGTGCGGGCGGTTCGATTGTCCGCTGCATAATCGTCAAACGGGGTGCATCCGGGCCGAGGGCAGTTGCCATCGACTCTTTTCGTTGTTTTAACGGCCGGGCTTCCGACTAACGCTCGCGACGAGGCGCGCTGATAGGGAATAGTGGTGAGCCAACTTCGACTCGAGAAAAGTTAGCGCTGGGTTTTGAGTGCGCCGAGAGCATCGCCGATCAGGCGGCGTTTGGGTAATCCCTTCACCATGGCGGCGATCTTCTTTTGCTTTTCCTTTTTCGAGATGCCGTCGACGGTGAGGTATTCCAGCGCCACATCGGCGGCTAGCCGTGGATATTCGGACAAGAGATGCGGACGGTCGTGGGCAAACGGGGTCATCTTCGAGACCTTTTTCATGTCGTCGAGGATGATGCTCTGGTCCAGCCGTTGCCGGTAAGCGGCCAACGTGCGAGCCGAGAAATCTCCTTTCGCCTTGGCTTCGATAATGGTTTCAGCAGCCAGCTTGCCCGAAAGCATCGAAAGGTTTGCGCCTTCTCGGTTGACCGGATTGAGCAGACCTGCGGCATCGCCGACGACCACTACGCCATCAGCATAGACCTGCGGCAATCGGTCGACGTTGAGCTCAGGGATGAGATGAGCGGCGTACTCGATCGTTTCCCCACCTGCGATCAGAGGCGCAATGGCCGGGTGCTTCTTGAAACGGTCGAGCATGTCATTGACATTACGACCGCTGTCGATCAAATCTTGCAATAACGCGCCGGTTCCAATCGAGACCGATTCCTTGTTGGTATAAATAAAGCCGTAACCGAGCAGACCCCAGGTCGATTCCCCGAAAATCTCATAGGCAGCGCCCAAGCCGTGCGGAAGCGCAAAGCGGTCGTCGATCTTCTCGGCAGGAAGGGCGATGAGCTCTTTCGCGATGAGCGCTTGTTCCGATGGCTGCCATTCACGGTGCAATCCCGCGGCTTTCGCCAGAAGCGAGTTAGCGCCGTCGGCCAGGATCACGCAATGTGCCAGGAGCTCACCTTCGGTATCGCCCGTCGTGACTCCAGCGACCTTTCCGTTCTCCCAGATGAGGTCGACGATCGTGAACTCGGGATAAATCTCAGCGCCGGCTGCTTCAGCAGTGGAGGCAAACCACTGATCGAACTCAGCGCGGAGCACGCTGTACGCGTTGTACGGCGGCTGAGCGAACTTCATCGAACGGAAGATACCGCCGAGCATGGCGTCTTCGGTCAACGCGAGATAGCGCTGCTCAATGATCGGTCGCTCGAGCGGTGCCTCAGCCTCGAATCCAGGAGCGAATTGTTCAGTCGGCTGGCGATAGAGAATGCCACCGGAGACATTCTTGGAACCGGGGAACTGACCGCGTTCGAGAACGACCACGGAAAGCCCGGCCAATGCCAACTCGCGGGCGGCGGTGATCCCTGCGGGTCCTGCGCCGACGACTATCGCGTCGAATCGATCATCATCCACCGAGAACTCCGTTCTGGTTCGTTGTCGAATTATTTAGCCAGCTCAGCGGTCAGCGCCGGGACGACTTCGAACAGGTCGCCGACGATGCCGAATGAGGCGATCTTGAAGATCGGAGCATCTGGGTCACGATTGATCGCGACAATGTATTCCGATCCCTGCATGCCGACATTGTGCTGCACAGCGCCGGAAATGCCGACCGCAATGTAGAGCCGTGGAGTAACGGACTGTCCAGTCTGGCCTATCTGTTCGTGGTGCGGACGCCAGCCAGCGTCAACGACCGCGCGCGACGCAGCCACTGCACCTCCGACAGTCTGCGCGAGTGTTTCGACCAGCGCGAAGTTCTGCGGCTCCTTGAGTCCACGACCACCGGCGACGATGGTATCGGCATCCTGGAGCCTGACGCCTCCGCTCTCTTCGCCAGTTGCGAAACCTTCGATGCGGACGCGCGTATCGCTATCGGCCAGCTCGACCGTTACCGATACGACCGTGCCAGCAGGCTGATTGGTGTCGGCTTTTGCCCACGAGCCGGCGCGAAGGCTCAGGATCCGAAGAGGATCATTCTTCAACGTGACGGCCACCAGCGATTTGCCGCCCAGAATCGATCGACGCGCAACCACGTCCCCTTCGGCTATGTCGAGAGCAAGAACATCCGATGCGACGGCGGCATTGAGTCGCGCGCCAAGCCGGGCCGCGACATCGCGGCCAGTAGTCGTTCCGGCGAGGATGACGACATCGGCACCAGAAGACTCCACAATGGTGGCCAGAGCTTTGGTCATCGGGAGATCGGTGGTGAGGCGGGGATCGTCAGCCAGGTAAACCGTAGACAGGCCGGTCGACGCGAACGTTTGCGCTGCGCCCGCTGCGTTGGCGCCGATGACAGCGCCGGCGAGCTCCGCTCCGCTTGCATCCGCGAGTTCTCTTGCGGCAGTGACCGCTTCGAGCGACTCAGGACGAATTCCGTCAGGTCCGGCTTCGCCGATAACCAATACCTTCTTGAAACCCATTCTTGACTCCCTGCTTACTTAGTCGTGGTTGTCGTCGAGTACCAGTGAAACGGGGCAGTGATCAGATCCCATGATGTCCATGCAGACATCAGCTGAGACGTACTGCGTTTGCAATGATGCCGAAGTCAGGAAATAGTCGATGCGCCAACCAATATTCCGCGCTCGCGAGTTGGCCATTTGACTCCACCAGGTATACGCATCGGTGCGATCGGGATGGAGTGCGCGAAATGAGTCGATCATTCCTGCGTCGACAAATGCCTGAAACCCACCTCGCTCTTCCGCTGTGAATCCTTTTTTGCCGATGTTTTGCTTTGGCCGGGCAAGGTCGATGTCGTTATGCGCGACATTCAGATCGCCGCAGAAGATCACCGGCTTCTGCTCTTCCAGTCTCCGGAGATATGCAAGGAAGGCTGCATCCCAGAGCTGGCGCAAGGGTATGCGGGTCAAATCGTCCTTCGCATTCGGGGTGTAGACCGTCACGAGCCAGAACCGATCGAACTCAGCCGCAACCACACGCCCCTCATCGTTCGGGTTGCCGTATGCGTCAATTGACCAATCGAATCGGTCGATGATGTCCGGCGACAAACCATTCACTACCTGGATTGGCTCGATTTTCGAAAAGATTGCGGTGCCGCTGTAGCCAGGCTTTGTTGCGGAATTCCAGTATTCCCGATAGACGGGCAGATCGATCTCCGCTTGGCCCTGCCTTGCTTTTGTTTCCTGGAGACAAAGAATGTCAGGCTGGCATTGGTCGATGAATGCCTGAAACGCGCCTTTTCTGATAACCGCGCGCAGTCCATTGACATTCCAGGAGCAGAGCTTGAGCATGGTTGGCGCTTTCCCCGATCGCCTCAGCTAGATGAGTTTTTTCTCTCTGAGCCAGGCGGCGAGCTGCGCGGCAGCTTCGGCAGGAGGGATGTCGGCAATGATCGTGCCGGTGGCGGCGCGCTCCTCGCGGAACGGCTCACTCCAGACGATATCCTGGGAGGCAGTCACGTCGACTTTGGAGATGTCGAGCGGTTTCTTCTTGGCCGCCATGATGCCCTTGAGCGACGGATAGCGCGGTTCGTTCAATCCACTCGACGCCATGATCAGGACCGGTGTTTCAACTGAGACCTTCTGCTTGCCGTCCTCGGTGTCGCGTACGAGCGACAAGGTCGCTCCGTTCGCTTCGAGTCCAATGACCGAAGAGACACTCGGTAGACCAAGGTACTCGGCTACCTGGGGACCGATCTGGCCGGTAGAGATATCGTCGGAGCTTTGTCCGGTGAGAATGAGATCGAATCCGCCCCCAGCGAGCTGGTCGGCCAAAACCCGTGCGAGTACCCGGGTGTCGACATCGTTAGAAGCGAATTCGAGGAGAATCCCCTTATCTGCTCCCATCGCAAGTGCGCGGCTGACAGCATCTTTCGCGACGGCAGGACCGGCGGCGATGACGGTTACCTCCGCGCCAAAGGCTTCTTTTAGCTTGATCGCTTCCTCGATGGCGTAATCGTCATACGAGCTGATCACCATTTGACCGCCATAGATTGGTTTGCCTGTGGCGGAATCGATGCGCATCGCATTGAGATCGGGGACTTGCTTGACCAGGACGGCAATTTGATAGGTCATGAGTCTTCCTTACAAGGGATCCTGAAATACGGCAGCGCGTTTCTCGACGAACGCGCTCATGCCTTCTTTTTGATCGCTGGTGGTGAACGCTTGGCCAAATGCGCGAACTTCGGAATCGAGTCCGTCGGATGTCTGCCCATTGAACGCGAGTCGAATCAGCTGTTTCGCGGACCGAACTGCAAGCGGGCTGTTGTTGACAATAGATTCAGCGAGCTTTGTCGCATCATCCAGAAGTTGATCGAGTGGATAGACCGCGTTGACGAGGCCGATACGAAGCGCCTCATCGGCTTTCACCCGGCGGCCCGAAAGAATCAACTCAGAGGCAAGTCCCGGGCCGACCAGTCGGGTCAGGCGTTGCGACCCACCCCAGCCAGGGGGAATGCCAAGTGTGACTTCCGGTTGCGCGAATACGGCGTTCTCAGAAGCGATGCGAATGTCTGCAGCGAGGGCGAGTTCGCATCCTCCGCCAAGCGCAAAACCATTGACCGCGGCGATGACCGGCTGCGGCAATTCTTCGACCGAGCGGGTGGCACGATGGCCGAGGCGGCCAAAGGTGAGACCGCCTTCACCATCGAGGTCCGCCATCTCTTTGATGTCGGCTCCCGCAGCGAAGGCGCGTTCGCCTGCCCCAGTCAGAATGACGCACCTGATCGAGCCATCATCAGCGATCGTGTCGAACGTCTCGGCTAGCAGTCGCAACTGCTCATTATTGAAAGCATTGAGCGCTTCCGGGCGATTCATTGTAACGATAGCAATCGCACCGCGTCGCTCCAGGTCGATAGGCATAGTTTTTACTCCTCAACCGGGGTGGCGCTCATGTGGCGCTGGGCGTTTCGCACGTAACCGGCAGCGGCCTGGCGGCCCATTTTCCGGGAAGCATCGTCGAGTTGCCGTTTCTCTTTGGCAGGAATGCCGGCCACGAGCGTGCCAGGAGCCACGACGGCGCCTTCGGTTACCACGGCGCCAGCGGCCACGATGGCTTCCTCGCCGATCTCCGCACCATTCAGCAGAATAGCGCCCATTCCGATCAACGCACCATTGCCAACCTTCGCGCCATGCACGATTGCCTTATGTCCAATTGTGACATCGTCGCCTATGACACACGGAAACCCCGGGTCGGCGTGGAGAATGGATCCGTCCTGGATATTGGTTCGGGAACCGATGCGAACGGGCGAGACATCGGCGCGGATGACGACGTTGTACCAAACACTCGATTCGGCACCGATGTGAACATCGCCGACGATGACTGACCCCGGGGCGCGAAAAACCGAGCCGTCAATCGCCGGCTCGGAGTCAGGCAATGCGAACAACTGTGACTCAGGCATGACTGGCGCCTGGAACCTCGACGATGATGGCATCGCCCTGGCCACCACCAGAGCAAATCCCCGCAAGGCCGATGCCTCCTCCACGGCGATGTAGTTCACTGATCAGGGTCAGCAGGATGCGCGGCCCGCTTCCGGCCAGAGGGTGCCCCAGAGCAACCGCGCCGCCGTTGACATTGACGATATCGGTGGAGACACCCAACCTACGGGACGCAATGATGGCGACATTGGCAAAGGCCTCATTGATTTCGACCAGATCGATGTCCGATATGGTCAGTCCGGCTTTTTTCATGGCGATTTCGGCTGCCAACTGCGGAGTGTAGGCGAGATATGGAGGATCCCAGGCGGCACAGCCGTGGGCCAGGATGCGGGCGATTGGCGCATGGTCATGCTCGTCGGCCCAGGTCTCACTGGTCACGACAAAGGCACCGGCACCGTCGTTGACACTGGGAGCGTTGCCTGCGGTAACGGTTCCGCCTTCGCGAAAGGCCGGTTTGAGCCGCGCCAGCGCTTCGAGTGAGGTGTCGCGCCGCGGTTGCTCGTCCGTGTCGACGACGATGGTCTCTTTCTTCATCTTGACCTCGACCGGAACAATATCCGCTGAGAGGTAGCCGGCGTCCTGTGCCGCGATAGCTCGCCGGTGCGAGCGGAGTGCCCAAGCGTCCTGTTCTTCGCGAGACACAGCGTTTTCTTCGGCGACGTTGTCTCCATGCAGTCCCATCTGAACGTGATCGAGCGCGCAGAACAGACCATCGGTCATCATCATGTCTTCGAAAACGCCGTTGCCCATACGCATCCCACCACGGGCATTGCGCACGAAGTACGGGGCTTGAGACATCGACTCCATCCCACCCGCGACGATCACATCGTAGCCTTCGGCTTTGATGAGGGTGTCGGCCAGGGTGACCGCCCGAAGTCCAGATCCGCAGACGCGGTTGACCGTCTCTGACGTGACCGTGTTCGGGATACCGGCGAGCAGCTGTGCCTGGCGAGAGGGAATCTGCCCCGCGCCACCTTGCAGAACCTGGCCCATAATGACGTGCTGGACCTCGTCGGGAGAAATCCCGGAGCGTTTCAGGGCTCCCTCGATTGCGATAGCGCCAAGCTCGACTGCGGTCTTGCTGGCCAGCGAGCCGTTTATCTTGGTGACCGGGGTGCGTGCTCCCCCGAGAATGACGGTCTTCGTCATGGAGTGATCCTCGCTTCGCTTACCGGGTCATTTCCAGCAACTCGGCCGCGTCGAATCCCTGGGCGGGCGGTTGCGGGTGAGAGAGCTGCTTGTCCTTGCGGTACCCCAGGGCGTACTCGGCCTGGAGCAATGTGTGGACTTCGCGAGTGCCTTCATAGATGACGGCCCCGCGTGAGTTGCGCCAGAAACGCTCCACGGGATACTCATTCGAGAAACCGTAGGAGCCATGGATCTGAATAGCGTCGTCAGCCGACTGGAGGGCGACATCGCAGGCGTACCACTTCATCAGTGACGTTTCGCGCGTGTTGCGGATACCGCGATTCTTGAGCTCGGCAGCTTTCATGGTCAGCAGGTACGAAGCTTCGTAACCAGCGGCCATCTT
>JBBQPB010000054.1:0-9244 GCA_038331435.1 Thermomicrobiales bacterium
CTGCGTCTTCGAAACCGATTTCAAGGAATACGCCGCCGCCCAGGGACTGAAACCGACCACCTATGCGCATATCGTGGTCGACGAAGCGGAGCACCGCGTCGTCATCCAATACTGGCTCTGGTGGTACTTCAATGACTGGAATAACCTGCATGAAGGCGACTGGGAAGTCGTGCAGGCCGTGTTCTATGCGGAAAGCATCGAAGGGGCGCTGGCGTCCGAGCCGATCCACTACGCCTACGCGCAGCACGGAGGCGGCGAGCTCGCCGATCCCGGCGACCGCAAGTTGAAGATCGTCGACGGACA
Organism: Thermomicrobiales bacterium; assembly: GCA_038331435.1. Classification (GTDB taxonomy): domain Bacteria; phylum Chloroflexota; class Chloroflexia; order Thermomicrobiales; family UBA6265; genus JAMLHN01. Next base: position 304 of record JBBQPB010000054.1, read on the forward strand.
CCCGTCATCTACCCGGCAGCCGGATCGCACGCAACCCACTACGAGCAGGAACTCTATCTTGGCTGGGGAGAGAACGGCACCGGCTTCGGCTGCGACAACGCCCGCCCACCCGGCACGGAAACGTCGCTCGACGTTGTCGTCGTCCCGAACGATCCCGATCCGAACAGCGAATTCGGTTGGGCGACTTTCGGCGGCCGCTGGGGCGAACGGCAACCCTGGGAGTTCAACGGCCCGCGCTCACCGAACCTGACTCGCCGTTGGGCGGATCCAGTCTCGGACATGTCCAACTGGCGCGAAACCAGCCTGATCGTGCCCGGGTCGGGAACCCTCGGACCGAACGTGACCGATACGTTTTGCACGCTCTCCTCGAGTGGTGCGGCCATCATTAGCTGGGCCGACCAGAACCAGCGCGGACTGCTGCTGGTACTGGCCGTCCTGGTGGTGGCTATCGCGACGCTTGGATTCCAGACCCGGCGGCGCGTCTCCTACGCCTACCGCATCTATCGCGAGAACTGGCTGCTCTTCCTGACGATCGGATTGGCAACCGTGCCGATCGGCATCGCGTTCGGCGGACTCGCCTGGCTCCTGAAACAGTCCCAACCAGGGAACTGGCTGGTCGAGTGGTTCAACAATCCATCGCAAACTTCGCTCGCCTCGCTCTTCCTGGCAACCAGCTTTCAGTATCTGGCGATCGTGTTGCTGGTGGTCCCGGCAAGCGTGGCAGCCACCGCGACGGTGATGCGCAAGCAACCAACCAACGCCAGGAGCTGTTTCCGAACTGCGCTGTTACGCATCAAGCCGATTTTCATCTGCCTGATCCTGCTTTCAGTGGTCACGGGTTTTCTCATTTCCTCGTTCATCGGCATCGTGATCGCGCTCTTCATTCTGGTGCGCTGGCAGTTCTATCCGCAGGGTGTGCTGGTCAGTGGCGCAAAAAGCTGGAAAGACGCGCTTGCCTGGAGTCGTGAAGTGGAGCGGCATCGCTGGGTGCCGACCTTGCTCAACACCATCGTCTTTCAGGCCATCGCGATCGTACCCGGTCCGATCGTCGGCTTCCTCTTGATGGTCTGGCTGCATCCCTCACCGGTGACGGCCAACTTGATCAGCAACCTCATCTTCGCGGTCACCGTGCCGCTATCCACAATTGGGCTGACGCTCTTCTACATCGACGAGCGCAAAAACCCCTACTACAACGGGGAAGCGTTCGAACGCGATAGTCGCGATTCAGATCTGGCCGATGGACTTCCCGGTACGCAAGGAATGGGGACGGTGAGCGCATGAGCGATCAGACGGTAACCTTGCTGATCCTGTGCTGCTTGCTACCCGAAAACGAAATTGGCCGAACGGGTGGCTGGTCCCGTTCGGCCTACTTCTTTGGAGGGAAATTCCACCGGACACTATTGGCTGGACAGTGCTCGGTAGCGATCGTCGGTTGCTGGCTGGCGCTCGACTGATCTGTCTTTATGATAGGCGCACGTTATGCGCACAACCATGGCCAATTGGATACGATTTTCGGTCCGTTCGCGCGTAGCGATGTGCACGTTCGACCGTCTTGCACCCCACACGCGGTAGGGGCAATCCCCCGTGATTGCCCTTTTGGGACGTGTTCATCTTTCGATGCACCCATCAGCCTCCCCCAGCTCCCGTTCGAGGAGTCGCAGGGAGAAGTGAGCGATATCGATCGCGCGGGTTGTTCCCCGGAGTTGACGTGGTGCAAGGCGCTAGATCAATCCCCGCCGAATCGCCTCCGCCACCGCATGCGCTCGGTCGACGGCGCCCAGCTTGGCGAAGATGACCTGCAAGCGTTTCTTGATGGCGATTTCACTGCGGCCAAGCTCGCGGCCAATTTCGCGATTGGTGAGGCCCTGCGCCGTGAGTTTCAGGATCTCGCGGTCCTCGTCGGAGAGATCGGCATCGCGGCGAGTTTGCTCGCGGGAAAGCGTCTTGAAGTCTTCCAATACCGCGTCCAGCAACTCGGGGCTGAGCTGACGGCGACCGCGCACCGCGCTGCGGATGGCGGAGATGAGCTGATCGGGCGGGGTGGATTTCAGGAGATAGCCGTCAGCCCCAGCTTCGAGTGCCTGGCGGACATAGGCCTGGTCGCCATAGGAAGTCAGGATGATGACCGCTGAGCGGACATCTTGCTCGCGCAAGCGCCGGGTGGCCTGCACGCCGCTGGCGCCGGGCATGCGCAGGTCGAGCAGAATGACATCCGGCTTGAGCAGCCGGGCCTGCTCGAGCGCGCTGGATGCGTCGTTGGCGACACCGGCAACGGAAATGTCCTCGGAGGTTTCCAGCACTCGCCGGATTCCTTCGACGACCACCGGATGATCATCGACGAGCAGGACAGAAATCACGCGTTTTGTGCCTCGGGCACCGGTTCGGATTCATGGATGCCGTTCGTGGACGCTCCATTTGGCGTGACATCGTCGATCCATGTGTCCGGATCGGTTTCCGGCGCCGAACGGACGAGATCATTCTCCCACGGGCGGCGCAGAACGACGATCGTGCCAGCGCCGGTCCGGGAGACGATGTCCAGATCGGCGCCGATAGCGGCCGCGCGCTCGCGCATGCTCAGCAAGCCGAGAGACATCGTACGGCCAGCCGATTCGAGATCGAAGCCGGAGCCGTTATCGCGCACCGACGCGCGTAGCTCGTTCTCGCGATACTCGATCTTGACCAGCGCCTCATCGGCGTGCGCATGGCGCAGTGCGTTGTGCAGCGCTTCCTGGATGATCCGGTAGATACCGAGACGCACCTCCGGTGAAAGCCGGCGAACCTCGCCGTTGACCTCTAATTCGGAGGGAAGACCGGTGCGGTTGATCTGGTTGACATAGCGCTCGACAGCCGCTTCGAGACCGAGGTCGTCGAGATCGGGCGGGCGCAACGCGAAGATAACGTTGTGCAGCTCGTCCATCGACTGTTCCAGCAGCTCGGTGGTGACCACCAGCCCTTCGGTTTGCTCGGACTCGCCGTTTCCATTGCCATTTCCGTTAGTGTGGCCGTGCCCGTTGCCGTTTTCTGTCAGCAAGAGTGCCCTCACCCGATAGAGCGCGCCGGTAATGAGCGGGGAGACGGCGTCGTGAATATCACCCGCGATGCGGCGGCGCTCGTCTTCCTGCAATCGAACGGTGCGCCGCAAGAGCTCGCGCATCAAATCGTTCTGATCATTCGTGAGCGCGCGCGCTTCTTCGACTTCCTTGACCTGGCTGGTCAAACGATTGGCCATATCGCGCAAGGAGAGACTGAGCGAGTAAATCTCGCCGCGTCCGACCGGCTCGACCCGGCTGTTGTGGTCGCCCCCGGCAATGGCGGCCGCCTCATTGGTAAGGCGTCTGAGCGGGCGGGCCGTCAGCTCCCCAAAGATGACGGAAAGGAGCAGCGTGACCGCCACCGCGGTGGCAAGCGCGATCAAACTATTGCGCACCAGCGATTCGTTCGGGCCGTAATTCGCGGGCGATGGGCCGGTGACCGCCACCGCCCATTGCGCGCCCGGGTATTCCACAGGAAGGAGCACGCCCATGCGATCGGTGCCATTCGGATCGGTGTAGTTGACGCGCACGCGCTTTCCAGCAACCGACTCAGCAACCGCCTGCTCCAGCTCAGAACTAATGGCTTGACTGGTTTCAGTAGCCGTTTCCTGATCGGCGATCACGCCATCGGCAGAAAGCAGCATCACCGAGGTTTGGCTTTCGGATTCGCCCGAGACCGGGAGGAAAGACCGTTGCAAGCGGTCGATGGAAATGAACGAGCCGATCGCTCCGATCGGAGTTCCGCTTCCTTCATTGCCATCTTCGGCTTTTGAAAGCACCGGCGAAACCATGGCGACGACTTCGATTTCGCCTTCCGGCACGACCAACTTCCCGGTAATTGCCGATTCCCCACCGGTCAGCGCGATGTCTGCGGCAGTCTTGATCTCGGCCTGGAACGATGCTGGATCGATACCGCCAGAATAGGCGATGACATTTTGCTGCGGATCGAGCAGGAAAAGCCCGGCGAGACTCGGCCGCAACTCCTTCGCCTGCGCCAGCGCCTCGCCCGCCGTGACGGGATCCATCGACGAGATCGAGGGATTGGCAGCCATGCTGGTCAGCACGTCCTGGTTTTCCTGGAGCGTCTGGCTTATCCCGCGCGAGACGACCTCCGCAAAGGCGACCTCGGTTTCGTAAAGCTGATCGCGGCTGTTGGAGAGGCTCTGATCGAGGATATAAAAGACGACTCCCAGTAAAGGGAGGAGGCAAAGCGACGCCGCGGCAACAAAGCGGGTGCGCATTGACCAACGACGAGTCATAACGGATCCGATAGGTAAAGTCGCGCTGCGACAGCGCAGCACAAAACGCCCCTCGCGTGCGGAGGCATCTGAACAGTGTCGTCTACCCGGTGGTCGATTCCCATATACAGAGGGACCGGGGGAGGTATCCGTTTCGAACCGATTTTGGAGCGGACGGAGCAGCCAACGGCCACCCGCAGGTTCAGCTCACTGGTTCGAGCCGGTGTGGACATGGCGGGTACCGGTCGCATGTAAGTCGAATACGCGAGATCACCCGCATCGTATCATCCAGCGATCGAACCCGCAAAGCGCAGGAGAAGACTGATGGTGTTTCCCATTTCCGGCCATATCGACGGACGAGCAGCGCAGGTGTTCGACCTGGAGCAACCCCGGTTCAGAGGCATGCCAATTCACGATTCCCATCAACCGGGGTACTTCTATTCGCTCCACCGCAGGCATAGCGACGCGATTCGCAACGGAGCCAAAGGCTCACGAACGGGATCGTCCGGCGTGATTGTGGCGATGGAGCATTCCGGCACGCATATCGACGCGCTTTGTCATCAGGCGGTCGATCTCGCGTTTTATGGTGGCGTACCGGCAGAGGAGTCGATTCGCTTCGGTGGGTATGCCGAACACGGCGTCGAGCATATCGGACCCATCGTGGCGCGTGGCGTCCTGCTGGATGTCGCCCGGCATCGCGGAGTCGGATCGCTGGTGACCGGTGATGTCGTGAGTGCGACGGAGCTCCAGGCTGTCGCGGCTGCTCAGGGCGTCCAGGTGCAGGAAGGCGATGTTGTCCTGGTCCGCACCGGCAACGACCTGCTGTGGAACGATCCCGATCGCTACCTGCCCGGTCCAGGTATGGACGGCAGTGCCTCGAAGTGGCTCGCCAGTTTAGGGATCAAGGCAACCGGAGCGGACACGATGGCCTGGGACGCCATTGGCATCTGGGACGCGGAGCTCGATATGGAGCTGCCCGGTCACGCGACCTTCCTGGTCGAGCACGGCATTTACATCATCGAGAATCTCTACCTGAAAGCGCTCTCGGATGCGCAAGCCTGGATCTCGAATTTCATCTGCACGCCACTCAAGTTCATGGGCGCCACCGGATCGATGGTCAGCCCCATCGCAATTGTGAGTGCGTAACTGGTAACTTTTTTGAGTTGCGCGGGACCATTGCGAAAGTCCGTGTGATGAAAAAGAGGCCTACGTCAGCTAAACCTCCAGTTACCAGTTACTGAGGCCCCCCAATGACCCACGAAACGAACCCATTCGAAGCAGTTGCCGAGGCGATGGACGCCGCGCATTCGGTCGCGCGCGAGCTCGTGCTCACCTTCCCGACCCGTCCGGTCGGGACAGGTGTCTCGATCGAGGCGATGGCCGCCGCGTTCGACGATGCGTTGCCCATCGAAGGAGTAAGCGCCTCGGTCGCGCTGGAGGAATGGTTGGCGCGTGCCGAACCAGGGATCGTGGCATCTGCCGGTCCGCGCTTTTTCGGCTGGGTATTTGGCGGGGTGACACCAGGCGCGTTGGCGGGCGACTGGCTCATTTCGGCGCTCGATCAGGGAGGTACGCTCTGGACCGCGAGTCCGGCCGCGGTCCAGACCGAACACGCCGCGGTTCGATGGCTGAAGCAGCTTTTCGAGATTCCGGAAGACTGGGTAGGCACGACCACCAGCGGCGCAACGATGTCGAACATGGTCGGGCTCTCCGCCGGACGCCAGTGGGTGGGTGAACAACTGGGGTTCAATCCAGCACTCGATGGCCTGGCCGGTAATCCGCTCATTCCGGTGGTGAGCAGCACAGAGATTCACACCAGCGCCATTAAGGCGCTTGGTCATCTCGGGTTGGGCAAACGCGCCATTCGCAAGGTGGCCGCGCCAGGAGGCGCAATCGATCTCGATGCATTCGAGCAGGAGCTTTCCACCATCGATGGTCCTGTGCTCGTTGTGGCCAACGCCGCCGAAGTTAATTCGGGCGCGTTCGATGACCTCAACGGGTTGATCGACCGGGCAGAAGCGCATCCGGGTGGCGCATGGGTGCATGTCGATGGCGCGTTCGGTCTCTTTGCCCGGCTCTCGCCGCGCACCCGTCACCTGCTTGCTGGCATCGAACGAGCGGACTCGATCGGGTCCGATGCGCACAAATGGCTGAACGTACCCTACGATTCCGGGTTCGCGTTCGTGAAACACAAGGAACCGCTCTTCGCGGCGTTCAGTAACCCTGCGGCCTATCTCGCGGGAAATCCCGTCGGACTCGATTTCGATGTCTATATTCCCGAGATGTCGCGCCGGGCGCGCGGCGTCGCCATCTGGTGTTCGATCAAGCAGATGGGCGCCCAGGGCTACCAGCAAATGGTCGAGCGTTGCCTCGATAACGCCTGGTCCTTCGCCGACTGGATCCAATCCGAGCCGGGTGTGGAATTGATCGCGCCTGCGCCACTCAATATTGTCTGCTGGCGCTATGTGCCCGAGGGACTGGACGACGTCGCGACCGACCAATTCAATCGTGACGCCATCAAAGCCATCCAGGCCGACGGCCGCGCCTTCGTCTCCGGCACCGTCTGGCAAGGGCACGCCGCCATCCGCTGCGCCTTCGATAACTGGGCGACCACCGCAGCCGACGTCGCGATCTTGCAGTCAGCGGTTCGGGATATCGGAACGAAATTGCGGGGGAAGTAGCTCACAAATCGATCTGGATCGTCGCTTCACCCGCCCCACTCCGAAATGGCGAAGACTGAGCGTGGCAACCTGCACCGTGGCGTTCAGCGCCGGTGAAGGTTTTAAAATCCAAAGACCCCAACGGCACCGTGGGCGCAGACTGAGAATGGATCCGAATCAGTTCCGCGCATATGCGCCGCTCGCTATCGGTAAGGCTCCGCCAGATCTGCCAGATACTGATCGCCTTGGGCCACCCCGAATGACCGATTGGAGCATTCGCCGGCCACCTGAAGGCGGGCGATCCGCCGCCTGGCCAGGTACGCCCCGAGCGCCTCGCGAACGATCTCTGCCTCAGGACGGCCATCCTCGGTTGACACCCACTGGATCTCGCTGACCAGCCCTTCCGGCATATCGAGAATGATTTGTTTCATGGCACACGATTCCTTTCTAGGTACTTCAGTGAGACGCGATTCGCGCATCGACAGGCAGCGAAGGAACGCTGGGACGTCTCGCCGCATCACGCGGTGGGGCCCGTCAGCCGGTGGCCCGTGGAGATGAGCCTGGCGCCCAGCCAGTGAGACAACCGAATGCGGATCACGTGCGGTGCTGGGCGCTTCGCAGGGTGTGCCACCCGGCCGGCTGCATTGGCTTTGAAGGCTGCATTGCGCTCGGCTGCCGCCAAGGCCGACTTCTGGCGTTCCAACGCTGCCAGGTGCCGGCCGGCAATGAGCCCACCGTCAGTGATGCATCGCATGATTTCCTGCTCGGTCAGGCGTTCGGATGTTCCCATCGTCGTTCTCCTTCTATCCCGATCGCTCCCGCTTGGCCAAGATGGCGGTCCGCGCATTCGACGAGCGCTGGCGTCACCGCATTGATTGCGGGCCCATTTGGGGACACAGCCATCTTGCCTGGATTCGACCGCTGGAACGAGGAGGTTCGTCCACGCATGCACCACAGTTTCGTCACAGCTTTCGGTGTCGAAGACCTTTTGGACACCTGGTGATATGATGGCGTTACGTCAAATGCGCCATCGTCATTCGCAACCGGAAACGCGCCATGTCGACGTTAAAACCACTCCCACTGGCGTATGTGCTCCGACGCTTCCGGCTTGCGGCGGGCCTTAGTCAGGAGGCGCTCGCCGAGCGCTCGGGCCTTAGTGCGCGAGCGATCAGCGATTTGGAACGCGGATTGCGCATTGCCCCCAGACCCGAGACTGTGCGTATGTTGACGGCCGCGCTTTCACTCACAGGCGCGCAGCATGCCGAGCTCCTCGAGGCGGCCAGACCCGACCTGTGGCAACGTCGGGAAGACGCGGAAGAGAAGGTCGATCGAGAACGGCCTCAGGCCCATCGCCCGCGGGTGCGCGCCTTGCCGATTCCGCCGACTCCATTGATTGGACGAGACGATGCGGTTGCCCGCATTCGTGCATTGCTGGAGGAACAAGATGTCCGCCTGGTCACGCTGACCGGCCAGGGTGGGGTTGGCAAGACCCGTCTGGGGATCGCGGTCGCGGAGAGTGCATCGGCGGACTTTACCGATGGGGTAGTCTTTGTCGATCTCTCACCGCTTTCCCATCCCGATCTGGTGGCAACCGCGATCGCGGAAGCGCTTGGCATTACCTTGGTTGCCAGACGCCCCGCGGTCGAGACACTATCGCTCGCATTGGCGCAGCGCTCGATTCTGTTAGTCGTCGACAATTTCGAGCATCTCCTCAGCGCAGCTACGGTCATTGCAGGACTCCTGAGCGCCTGCCGCAACCTGAAGATTGTGGTGACGAGTCGCGAGCGGCTCCATCTGCGCGGCGAATACGTCGTGCCGGTACGCCCTCTCGCGCTTCCTCCCGATTCGAGCGAATGGGGGAATGCGACGCTCTCGGACATTGCCAACGTTTCCGCGGTGCGGCTCTTTTTGGACCGGGCTCAGGAGGTCAGTTTCGGATTCAGCCTGACAGAAGACAATGCGCAGTTGGTCTCGGAGATTTGCCGGCGGCTGGAGGGTCTGCCACTGGCCA
>JBBQPB010000055.1:0-9191 GCA_038331435.1 Thermomicrobiales bacterium
CGAAAAACTCGACAGCGGAATCGAGCGAGAGCCGGATTGGCACATTGATCGACATGAAACGGCCAACTGATTGCATGAGTCGCAGGAGCTCAGCGGCTACTTGCTGATCGGCCTTGCTTCCGGAAAATGCTCGCGGTGCTGTCGCGACGGTAACCATCAATTTACGTCTCCATTAGGTGAGATTCAGATGCGATTGACCGGGAGTCAGTCGCTGGAGGGATTTGCGCGAAGCTCAGCTCTTGCGGTTGCGCAACGCGTCGATCAGGGCACGCGTCGGCAATGGCTCGGTCGCGGTCCTTAAGACAGATACGAGGAAATCGACGTCATCGTCGGTCAACCGAACTGATTCGGCAGGCTGGCTCATCGAAACTCCGTTCGTGGCTGGTGAAAAGCCGGACGGGCATGTACCGTCCAAACTTGCGTAGTATACTATGGTTTGCGGTCTGGACCGACCGGGACCGGATTTGCAGACGCGAAGCCGAGTTGTCGCGGCCTGCGCTCGTCTCTATACTCGCGTCAGTTCGCCCACTTGCTTACCAACGTGTTCCGGTAGCGTGGCCGGAGGAGGATCTCAACAATGCCAAGTCTAGGCTGGCAAGAACTCATCATCGTACTCATCATCGTTGTCATCATCTTTGGTGCCGGCAAACTTCCCGAAATTGGCGGAGCCATGGGGAAGAGCATCAAGGAGTTCAAGAAGGAATCAGAGGATCCGAACGCCCTACCGGATGGCACCTCTGCCACTTCGGTTACGTCGACGGGTTCTGCCGCGAACACGGTTGAAACCGCTCAGGTACGCGCCGACGAGATTTAAGCCTTTACAGCTCAATAGCATGCAAACGGCCGGGTCGTCACGATCCGGCCGTTTGTGTTTCATAGGTTCTTCAGCCAGCATCTGGACGCGTACAGTATCCTCATGCCCGACTTCGTCGTTGACACTGGACACACTATGAGCTCTACAGAAGATTCCCAAGATCTCCCCGCGGACCCCGCTGGCAACCAATATTGGTCCGATGACACGGTTCCCGCTCCCCCTGGTGACGAAGACCCGAGGGTGACCTCGACCCCGGCCACCAAAAAACAGGGCGGCGTGCTTCGTGAGATTATTGAGACCGCATTGATCGCGATCCTGATTTTCGTCGGCGTTCGTACTCTGGTGCTGAACTTTCGCGTCGATGGCAGCAGCATGCTTCCAAGCCTCGTCAATGGAGAGATGCTGCTGGTCAACCGGAACTCGTATGACTCATACGACTTGTATTCGCTGGTCGATTGGATTCCTGGCGTCGATCATGCAGACGCGAAGGAGTTCACGCCATTCGATGGGCCGCATCGAGGAGACGTCATCGTTTTCAATCCCCCGGTGACGTCAGATAAGCCGTATATCAAGCGGGTTATCGGTCTTCCCGGCGATACCGTCGAAATCAAAGATGGCGGTGTATGGGTTAACGGAATACAGCTCGACGAAACGTACCTTCATGGAGATACCACCGAATGTGAGCCGCGCGGTTGCGATCCAGTGGTGGTTCCGGAAGGTTCCGTGTTCGTTCTCGGTGACAATCGAGCACATAGTTCCGACTCGCGCTATTTCGGCACCGTCGAAATCTCGGAAATCGTGGGCAAGGCTTGGATCACCTATTGGCCGATAGGCCACATCGGCTCCGTGCCGACTTCGGATTATGACGAACTGAACGGCTCCGGGAGCTAGCCGCCCGCTTACGGTGACACCGAACCGATTAGCATGTGCCGAACGTTGTAGAATTCATGTGTCGACGGAGAGAGCGCACCGCCTCGTCCGACCGCTACACGAACGCTTCCTCCAGCATGCCAATGGAAACCGGGCAATGATCGAAACTGTCGTCAAGAGCATCCGATTCAACCGCATTACCAACAATCGTGTTGTGTTGTTGAAGGAAGTGGCGGGTGAGCGCTATCTGCCCATCTGGATCGGCGAGTTCGAAGCGCATGCCATTGCCATGCAACTACAGGGAGTCGAATCCCCTCGCCCACTTCCATACGATCTCATGCGCGCGATGGTTGGTGAGCTGAGCGGTTCGATTGCGCATGTACTCGTCAACGATCTGTCGATGGACGTTTTCTACGCGCGCGTGATCGTAAATGTGGATGGACGCACCATCGAACTCGATTCTCGTCCCAGTGATGCAATTGCCTTGGCAGTTCGCAGCGGATCGCCGATTTATGTTAATGAAGATGTGATGGAACGGGCAGGGGTAAATCTCGAGGATGACGAATCGCAATTCGAGACCGGACAACGCACATCGCCGAGCGTGGAAAACCGGACCGAGCCGAGTCCTGAAGATGAGAAACTGTCAATCTTTCGCGAATTTATCAATACTCTGGATTCCGACGATCTAGAGCGGGGCCGGGGAGACTAGCGTTCTCCCTTCGAGCCGGAGCCACAGCGAGAACAATGGACGCTTCCGATAACCAGATCCGCCGCATCGTGGTCGAGCGCATGGACCGGTGTACCGTCTGTCACCGGCGTTTCGTCGAAGATGATGTCGAGGTCGTGTCCCGCAAGTCAGACGTTTGGCTCATGATCGTGCAGTGCAAAGATTGCCACTCGCGCAGTTTTGCCGCGGTCGTTGGCGACACCTCGGCGCCCATAGACACTGGATCGCTGTTCGGCTTCCGGCCGGATGGGTCAATTGAAATTACTTTCGACACCGACGGCGAGTACTTCGATCCTCAGCAGAACAGTGAAAACGAAGAGGACGCGGAAGCGTTAATCACGGTCGATGATCTGCTGGAAATGCACGACTTCCTGGATTCTTTCGATGGTGATTTCAATTCACTCTTTGCCGATCAGTCCGAAGAATAGATCGTCAGAACATTGGTGTGTCGTTGCCCGGTGAGATGGGTCGTTGACTGCATTTGCGGGCATACCTATACTCGCGACTGACTCGAACGCCGATGTTGAGAGGTGTCTCGGGGCGTCCGCGGACCTGTCCGGGAGGGAAGAGTGGCAGAAGCAGTTCATGCGTCAGCAACCGGAACCGTAATCGATCTCGATTACGTGCGAACGCTGATGGCTCATTTCGAACCCGAGGACTGGCAAGAGGGCCAGGAGATGATCCTCAGTGCTCTCCAGGAGATCAACGAGCATTTCGGCTACGTCTCGATGGAGGCCGCCGAAATCGTGGCCGATCGGCTTGGCACCACGCCCACCCGGATCTACGGTCTGCTGACCTTTTATGCCGACTTCCGCACCGAGCCGCGCGGCAAGCATTTCATGCTTATGTGTCACGGGATGTCCTGCTATGTGATGGGCTCTCAGAAGATGGTACAGGAATTGGCCGACAATTATGGCATTGGCGACGCGGGCACGACCGCCGGCGGTGAGCTGACGGTTCAGGTGGTAAACGGCTGCCTCGGTGTCTGCAATGAAGCGCCGGTCGTCAAGCTTGACGATGACTTCTACGGCCGCCTTACGAGCGATTCCTTTAACGCGCTGGTGCAGCGGGTGATCGCTGACACGCCGCGAGGGCAATAGACCAATGGCGCACGAGACCTCTGACTTTCCACGCCTGACATCCCAAGCAGCATTTGATGAATACCGGGCGAATGCCATCGCGAAATGGGAAGCCATTTGGAGCGGTGAAAAGACCGTTGTCTCCATCGGTGTCGGCAGCTCGTCAATTCCGATTGGTGCGCTTCAGGTCATGGCGGCCTTTGAAGCAATTGCCGATAAGGAAAATCTGATCGTTCGAAAGACCGGACAGGATGGCGCCGACTGGACCGATGTTCAGGTGCGCGTCAAACGCGGAGACTCGCCGGCGGTGGTCTACGCGAAGGTCCTACCAAGCGATGCCCAAGGTATCATCGACGGTAAGCACCAAAGCAAGATCATCGGGGTCGAGGGCGATGAGGAGTTCGACGGCATTAAGCCGCTGAACACGCTCCCCTTCTACAAATATCAACAGCGCATCGTGCTGCAGGATGTTGGCGTCATCGATCCCGATTCGATCGAAGAAGCCATCGCCCGCGGAGCCTATATGGGTCTCTACAAAGCACTGTTCGAGCTTTCCCAGGAAGAAGTCATTGCCGAAGTCACGACCGCCAACGTCCGCGGTCGCGGAGGCGCAGGATTCCCGGCCGGCATCAAATGGGAAAGTGGACGCAAGGCGCGGGTCACGCCGAAATTCGTCACCTGTAATTCCCATGAAGGCGAACCGAACGTTTACAAGGACCGTCGAATTCACGAGGGCGACCCTCACCGTGTGCTCGAAGGAATCCTTATCGCGTGTGTCGCGGTTGGAGCGGAGCGCGGCTACAACTATGTCGGCGGCGAATATCCATTAGCAATTCAGCGCTTTCGAAAGGCAGTCAACGACGCAACCGCGCTCGGGCTGATCGGACGGGACCTGCTCGGCTCGGGCAAGAACGTGGCGTTCCGGCTCCGCACCGGTGGCGGCGCGTATATCTGTGGCGAAGGTTCAGCCATGATGTATTCCATCATGGGCTTGCGCGGTCAACCGCGTACCAAGCCACCTCGTTCAGTCGAGGAAGGACTCTGGAAGCGGCCAACTGTTGCGAACAACACCGAGACGTTGAGCAACATGCGAGACATCGTCGTCAAGGGCGGTGAATGGTTCGCGCAGTTTGGTACCGAGAGCTCCAAGGGCACCAAACTCATGACGGTCCAGGGGCCAATGAAAACCATGGGACTGGTCGAAATGCCCATGGGATTTAATTTCAAAACGCTGATCGACGAAGTGTGGGGCGGAATGCGCGATGGATACACCTTCAAGGGTGTCCAGACGGGTGGCGTTTCGGCTGGGCCGTTGCGTTACGACCAGCTCGATGTCCCGGTTGATTTCGATTCAATGACTCCGCTCGGCGGAATGTTGGGATCGGGCGGATTCGTCGTTTTCGACGAAACGGTCTGCTCGGTCGATTTCGCTCGCTATCTGACCGCGTTCAACCGCGTCGAGTCCTGCTCGAAATGCGTTCCCTGTGCGCGCGGGAACCCTGCGTTGGTGGAGACCGTCGACCGAATTCGTTTTGGCCGAGGATCGCAAACCGACCTGCCCCTGATGGAACGAACCTCGAAGCACATCATCGAGCTGTCACTCTGTGGTCTTGGTCAAGTCGCTCCCATGCCGCTGCTGGGAATGATGAAGCAATTCCCCGAGGAATTTCAGGCGCACATCGACGGCGTTTGCCCATGTGGGGTATGTCCGGTGTCGGCTCAAGCAACCATAGTCGCGATTGCCGCCGACTAACGATGCACCCAGGCCACGGCCCGGGCCCCGAAAGGGAGCCCGGGCCGTTACACGTTGGATTCAGGCAGTGAGATCGATGGACGTGCCGATCTGGCGAGCATTTGCCTGGTCGACTGCGTAACGAGCGACCACGACGTCCTGGACTGCATTGCCCACCGACTTGAAGAAGGTGATTTCTTCGTCATTCGCGCGGCCTGTCGCGGAGCCTGCAACGACGTGACCCAGTTCGGTCCTGAAATGCGACCGAACGATAAGACCGTCGTTTAACGGTTTCAACAAATCGCCGGCCTCGGCAAGAATCGCATCCAGGTTGTCGATAACGATGCGAGCGCGTACCACGGTCGCCGGAGGGATCTCCTGCATCTCCGGAGTAAATGCGCCGACTGCATTGATGTGCGCGCCGGGTTTGAGATCGGCGTCATCGAAGACTGGCGCGCGGGCAGTCGTGGCGGTGCAAATGATGTCGGCTTGAGCGACGGCACTGGAAACATCGGTGGTCGTGACCAGAATGGGACCGAGTTCTGGCCAGTCGGTTACGATCATTTCCCGATATCGTTCGAGCTGTTCCGGGCGGGTGTCGACGGCGATGATTTTTTCGATGGGTCGCACTGCGCATACTGCGGCCGCCTGGGTGACGCCTTGCACCCCTGCTCCGATAACGGTCACCACGGTTGAGTCGGAGCGTGCCATGAGATCGGTGGCTGCACCGGAAACGGCTCCGGTGCGCAATGCCGTCACGTAACCACCTTCCATCAGACCCAGGGGCTCACCGGTCACATCATCGATCAGGCAGACGATCGCGTGAATGGTCGGCAACCCTCGCTTGGCTGGATTGCCGGCGAAAAAGTTAACGACCTTGAATCCGAGGGCGTTCGATGTGGGTACATAGCCTGGCATCATCAGCATGGCAGACGGATCGTCGTTGACTTCCACAACGGCACGTACCGGTGCTTGAGCGCGGCCTTCGGAGAGCTCCAAAAAGGCAACTTTCATCAGCTCGACTGCCGAATTCATGGGAACCAGCTTTTTCAAATCACTGCGGGAAAGCGCTAACACGATGGGTTCCACCTCCTCTTACTCGTAGATGCCCGCAACGAGCATCGGATGTCGCAGTGTAGCCAGCCGAAACCGACACGCACAATGGAGCGTTCAGATTCGCGTGATATACTCGCCGCGCTTCTGGTCCAAGCTGACCACCGCGCCTGACCGAAAGTCGCCTACCCCCATCCAATGTCCGATCCAGGTTTGTCCAATCGCCTCCGGCAGCACTCTCGTCGATCCGGGTTAGCTGTCGGATTGACGATGGCCGCGGCCATCGCCATTTGTATCCTGTCGTCTGCGTGGCTCTTTGGTCGCATCGAACCATTTGTCTCTGACTTCACCGGATATGAGCAGAGCACTGCCGTACCAGCGGTGGCAGCGGCGAGTGACGACAATGAGACCCCGGTTCCCGACAATCAAGACCAGAGTAAACCGGATCCGACTGAAGCGGCCCAGGTCTCCTCAACACCGAATGGCGAACCGACGGTCGCTCCGGCTACCACCGGAACAGCCGAAGCGTTTCTACCGACATACGAATCGAATCCGGACTTTTCTGTCAACTTCCGCCCCGGTCCGAGTATTGATTCTGGAGAGCCGGTGGCTACACTTGACCCGGGAACGCCTTTGCAATACCTCGACGAACAGACCACCGGCGATGACGGATCTATCTGGCTTCGCGTGAAGACACAGGACGGCATCGAGGGTTGGCTACGCGAAGTCGATACGGTGCCGACCAACTAGATCGAACATGGAGCGCAGTAACAGATGCAAAGAATCTCAATCGTCGGACTTGGCCTGATCGGCAGCTCAATTGGACTTGGGCTTCGCCGATGGTCGGCAGAGAATGTGCGTGGCGGGCAGCCTGCGCTCGAGGTGGTCGGATTCGATTCGAATCTCGACCGACAAAGCCAGGCCAAGAAGATTGGCGCGGTCGATCGAACCGAATGGGAGTTGCGGAAGGTCGTAGAGAACGCCGATGTGGTGATCCTGGCGGCGCCCGTGCTGGCGTTGAAAGAAATCCTGGGCGATATCGCGCCGTTGCTCAAACACGGAACCGCGGTCACCGATGTTTCATCCACCAAAGCGGAAGTCATTTACTGGGCTAACGAGCTATTGCCGCGCACGGTCAGTTTTGTCGGCGGGCATCCGATGGCCGGCAAGGAAACGAGCATCGAGGGCGCAGATGCGGACCTCTTCCGTGGCGCAACCTGGTGCATTTGCCCGTCAGTACGGGCCGCTGATGAATCGATACGCACCGTACTCGGAATGGTCAACGCGCTCGGGGCGGAACCGTATTTCGTGGATCCGCATGAGCACGATGCCTACGTCGCGGGTATTAGCCACCTTCCGTTTGTCGCTTCCTCGGCGTTGATGAACTCGCTGGCTGCCGATGCTTCGTGGCGGGATATGAAATCGCTGACCGCGGCGGGATTTCGTGACATGACTCGGTTGGCGAGCGGCAGTCCCGAGATGCATCGTGATGTGGTGATGACGAATCGCGCTGCGGTGGAGCGGTGGCTGGAAGCGTATATAGCCGAACTCGAGGACTTCAAGAGTAAGCTTTCCGGCTCAGAGGAAGACGCCAACCAACAGCTGCTCGCCTTCTTCACCAACGGCCGCGACCGGCGAGCGGAGTGGGCAGTTCAAACGTCTCGCGAAGCCGAGCTGCTCGGTGGCACCACCAACGATGGGGAAGGCGACGGGTTCTCTGGGCAAATGGGGCGCATGCTCTTCGGAGGTTTCATGCGCAAACCGCGCGTCCAGAAGGATCAGAATAGCAAGACGCCTGCACCATAGCTGGTCGTAGCCTCATCGCAGCAATATCTCGCCTCCCTGTGCCTGATCCGCTACCATGTGGGTTGATCCTACCTCACTCCCAAGCACTGTCATGACCGATCAAGCGCCCAAACAACCCAACGCCCCGGTACCTCGCTGGCCGGCGGAGGTCGAAGAGCACCTCGACCCGTCGGATGGCGATCCGACTTCGTTCGAGAAGGCACGTGCCGCAGCGATATCGACTCGCTACAAGGCTCCCGACCGCGCAAAGGAGGCGACTAACCGAGCGAGCTCCCGTCTCGGAGACGGTATCTGGCTGGTAGCCGCCGTGTCGCTTGGTGTGATCGCCTGGATTGCGGGACTCCATTGGCCGCTGGCGGGCCGAGTACTTGCCATCTGCAGCATTCTGCTCTTCGTCGGATTCTTCGTGAACGCCATTTTGCGATCACGCAAGGGAAACCAGCCTCCGAAACTCTGGCGCGGCCAGCCAATAGACCCGAGCGATTCGCCGCCATCCTGGCGTATGGGAGGCAGGTCGAATCGCGACGACGACGAGCCGCCCCTGGTGGGATCCGGCCGTTAGTTTTCCACAGGGCGAACCATCGGAAGCGATGGTGCATCCGGCGCCCCTACCAGTCCGAGCACCTGTCCCGCGGCCCCAGATTGCTGCAACCATGCGCCGCCAGGAAGCGGTTTACTCCCAGCGCTCTGCGCGACCTCAACGATCAGGTGACCATTGCCAGTTGCCACGGCGGCGTTCCCCTGTCTGGACACAACGGTGCCCGGGGTTGCGTAAGCGGGTGCCGGGTCTATTGAAGCTCGGTGAATCTGTACCTGCTCGCCATCAAACGTTGTCCAACCCCGGGGCCAGTCCCACATCGCTCGAACCTGTCGTTCGATCTCCACTGCCGAACTATTCCAATCGATCCAACCATCAGCCTTTGCCAACGGGCGGGCAAGTGTTGCTCCTTGGTCATCCTGGGGTATAGGATCAAGGGTTTTGTCGATGAGTTGACCGAGATTGTCGATGAGCATCTCTGCCCCAAGCTGGGCCAGTAATGGCGTCAAAGATGCGGTGGTGGCTTCGGAATCGATGTGAAGGTTCCGTTGTGCGAGCATTGGTCCGGTATC
>JBBQPB010000056.1:0-9042 GCA_038331435.1 Thermomicrobiales bacterium
GCCACGGGTCGACGAGATTGCCCCAACGTTCGATAGCGATCCGCGCGCAAAATATTTCGATGAAGCCCGAAATGGAGTCTATGTGCGCATGGCGCTGCTGGAGGCCTTACTGACCGGCCCCTGGAGCGCGTGAGACGACGATTGTTTCGACTTCCGGCCCGCGACTCACGAAGCTCTTCATACGGCGCTCCAGCTCGCGTCTGGGCAACATGAGCCGGCGGCCACAGGTTTGACATTTCACGCCGATATCCCCGCCAATACGCAGAACGGACCACTCGAATCCGCCGCAGGGATGCGCCTTGCGCATGCGCACCACATCCCCCACGCGAAACTCGAGCGGTCCTTCCCGACTAATCGGCATGATCGCGCTACGTGCTTTTCCTACATCAATCCAGGAATCTTCATCCCGCCGGTGAGCGCGCCCAGCTTGTCTGCGCTCAAGTCGGTCGCCTTGGTCATGGCATCCTGAATCGCAGCGGTGATCAAATCCTCCAGCATCTCGACATCCGAGGGATCGACCGCGGAGGGATCGATCTTGATGCTTTGGAACTCTTTCGATCCGGTCACCTTTGCGACGACGACTCCACCACCAGCAGAACCCTCGACCACGGTTTCTTCCAGCTCTGCCTGGATCTTCGCCATGCGATTCTGCATCTGCTGGATCATCTTCATGTTGACGCCCATGCGTCCGTTGTCCTTTCGATTCAAGCCGAAGCGCGTCGCCATAAGCATGCGCGAACGATCGAGTATACGGTAGCCGCGTCTGTGGTCAGGCGGTTGTGATCGCCCGCTCCAACATTTCTCGTGCGCCCTTGCGGGAGGTGGCGGATGGCGGCTCGCCGTCGATCATCGAGGCAATCTCATCGATCCGCTCATCCCCTTCCAGCAAGACCACGCGCGACGTAGTACGGCCATCCGCGGAATCCTTCTTGATCTTGAAATGATGCTCCGCCACCGCCGCGATCTGCGGCAGGTGGGTAATGACGACCACTTGATGCCCGGCGCCCAATTGTTGCAGCTTGACCCCAACCATCTGGCCCGACCGTCCCCCAATCCCGACATCGACCTCGTCGAAGACCAGCGTCGGAGTGCGATCCGAATCGGCCAGCACTGATTTCAGCGCCAACATCATGCGTGCCGTCTCTCCACCGGAAGCGACTCGCGCCAACGATTTGGCAGCTTCTCCCCTGTTTGGCGCGAACAAGAACTCCACTCGATCCGCGCCGGTTTCATCGAACAGGACGGCTCCGCTTCGAGGCCGCACCGCGATTTCGAACATCATGCTGCCAAGGTTGAGATCTGCCGCCGCTAAGGAGGCAACTTCCGCTAATTGCTCGGCGGCGTTGCGTCGAGCGTGTGTGAGTTCCGCTGCCGCCGTAGAAACACTCTGCTCGAGTTCCGCAACGTGCGCTCTGAGGGCGGTTTCATCATACTCGCCGCCACTCAACGCATCGAGCTCATTGGCCGCCGACGCCTGAAAGTCGATGATCTCCTGAATCGAAGCGCCGTATTTCCGCTTCAGCTGCTTGATCGCTTCCAGACGCTCTTGAACGAGCGCCAGTCGATCCGGATTGGCTTCGACCTCGTCGAGGTAATCGCGTAGTTCCAGCGCGATCTCATCGACCAGCAGCGCCGCCTCTGTTAATCGCTCGGACAACCCGGACAGTGACGCATCCAACTCGGTCGCATCTCCGAGCGACCGAGTCGCGCTGCGCAATCCATCGACCGCCGAAGTTTTGTCAACCTCGTCTCCGGCGACCAATTGCGCGGTCGTCGCGATCAATTGCCCGAGCCGTTCTGCGTGAACCAGGCGACTTCGCTCGATTTCGAGCTCAGCATCCTCACCCACAGCCAGAGCTGCCAAGGAAATTTCCTCGATCTGGTATCGCAGTAAATCAATTCGCTGCGCACGATCTCGCGCACCGATGTCAACCGCTTCAAGGCGCGCCTTCGCGGCGCGCCATTCGCGCACGTGAGCGGCGACCGTAGCACGGTCGGTTTCCAAATGCGCATATCGGTCGAGAAGAATGAGTTGTACCATCGGTCGCAACAGCGACAGATGATCGCTCTGACCGTGGATGTCGACCAACAATTGTCCGAGCGTCCCCAACAGTGACGCGGTTGACGGGCGCCCATTGATGCGGGCGGTACTTCTGCCGCCGGCCTGGATTTCCCGGCTCAGGATAAGTTCGCCGTCCGGCGAGTCGATCCCGTGCTCGCGAAGCACATCCTGCAGCGCCGGAGATTCGGCCAGGCCATCCAGAAGAAATCGGGCATCAACATAGGCCGTCCTGGCACCCGAACGAACCATGTCGGCGGAAACGCGCTCGCCCAGCACAGCCCCGATCGCATCGATGATGATCGATTTGCCCGCCCCAGTCTCTCCGGTCAGGGCATTCAGACCCTGCCCGAACTCGATGCGCAGGTCGTCGATAATGGCAAAGTCGCGGATTTCCAAATCGAGGAGCATGGCCGCAACATCCGGTCGCTTACGAACAGGCGATAAGCAGTGACTGCAGAGACGAGATCAGTTGACGCCCTCGAGATGCCCGGCCAGAATATCTTCCGGCCCCCACTCATGAACCGGGATCGCGGCATAGTCCATGTGGTCCAGGAAACCGTACCGCTCCAGCACCAAAACGATTTCGCCGGCGTTCTTGGCGTCCCAGAGCGAGAAGATGCGATCGTCGGAAAGGTCGGGAGACCACGCTTTGAGCCAGCGCGGGTTCGCGCCGTCCTTCCCATGCGCGTCTGCCATTCCGGCAAGATTTGTCGCCGGTTTGACGTCCGCTTCATCCGAATCCAAAGGCGTATGGATGACCAGATAGGTGGTCATTCGGTTGCGTCACTCCCCTTGCTGGCGGTATCACCGCCTTGGCCCCCTCGGCTTCGCCGGCGCCGGCGCCGCTTGCCGCTGCGCGAATCCGTCGGTTTGTCCTCGGTAACTACTAATTCGTCGGTTGCGATTGTCTCCACGGTCACGGCGACTGTCTCGATCTCAACGATGGAAACCTCCACAGTCTCGTGGACCATTTCCTTCTGGCGCTTCTCGATACGTATCGGAGCTACCGGAGCTTCGCCGAAGCCAAGCTCAAGTGAAGCGAATGTGTGTTCCTGGTTTTCGGCCGCGAGCAGTACGGTAACGAGCCCCTTCAGCAGTTGCAAAGAAACTACTGTTCCGGAACCAAGCGGCGTCTCGATCTGCTGCGCGAGCTTGGGCATTACCGCTTTCATTTGGCGGTACTGATCGTTCTCATACGAGAGACAGCAAAGCAGGCGACCGCAGACCCCGGAGACTTTGCTCGGGTTCAATGAGAGATCCTGCGTCTTGGCCATTCCCATCGTGATGTCCGGAAACATTGGCAGCCAGGTAGAGCAACAGAGCGTGCGCCCGCACCGGCCCAACCCTCCAAGCAGTTTTGCCTCTTCGCGCGCCGACACCTGGCGCAGCTCGATTCGGCATTTCATCTTTTGATTCAAATCTCGTGCGAGATCGCGGAAATCGACCCGGTCAGCCGCGGAGAAGCTCAGCGTCAGCTGACTTCCATCGAAGTTGTATTCCGCTCCGATTGGTTTCATGGGCATCCGGCGGGCGCGTATTTCGGTACCAAAGGTTCGCAGCGCACTGGCAGTGTTCTTGCGCAACGATTCCATTCGCTCGATATCGCGCTCGCTCATACGGCGCTCTACCGACTTGAGCTCGCCCTTCAGCTGGCTCGACGCTACTTGATGTGGAGCTATCACCACGCGGGCGGCTTCGAGCCCGCGGCTGGTATCGACCACGATCCAGTCGCCGGTCTTGAGTTCGATCGAGCCGGGATCGAAGAAATAAACCTGTCCAGAGTCGATAAAGCGAGCACCGACAACACGTCGTCCGGTGCCTGGAGCGATCACTGCCTGATCGCCAGTCTCATCGTGGCAGGCGCAATCGCCAACCTTCTCGCCGTTAGTCAGTCGGTCCTTGAACCGCTGTTTGGCCATCGAGCGAGCTTCGTCAACATTTTTGGGGAAGGAAACCGGAGATTCCGCCACACCACCCGTCATTAGCGGGCTGGCATTTTCGGCCATGAAAGCACCATCGATTCGAGCGCGAGCCGCGGGCGAACATTGATCCGGAGGTCTTCCAGGCAAGTCCACACAGCGCTCAACGCCCCGAGAAGTTCTGAAATGTCGTGTGAGCCCGCAAGTCGATCGGTCAAGTCCGAATGGGCTCGATAGACAATTCTATCGGAGTTGCCGCTTCTGACCAGCATCGAATCTCGCCAGAGCCCCGCAGTTGCCTCGACCAGTGCCATCGTTTCGGATCGCTGCTTCGCTATCGTGTCGCTCAACGCGAATGCCGTGGCGATCCGCTCGAACTCGGTCGAATCGATCCACGCGGCTGCCTGCTCGACGTTCGAAGCGCTTACGTCGATAAGCGTCGGATCCACGCTGGCTCGAATTGCCCAACCTGGTGCACCGCTCGAAAAGGCAGCCGCGCTCTCGGCAAGCTCGGGTTCGACCCCGCGCTCCCGCAAAAATTGCTCGATCTCCGGGATTGGCGTTGCATCGAGCTCCAGCAGTTCGCAACGACTGCGAATAGTTGGCAGGATTGCCTCGAGATCGGCGGCCAGCAGCAGCAGCACCATGAATGAGGGTGGTTCCTCGATTGTCTTGAGCAGCGCCTCTTGCGCATCGGGCATCAAGAGTTCCGCGTCATCGACGATTACGAATCGCCAGTCGCCGTTCATTGGCCGCAAGGGTGCCTGGGCGGAAATGGCGCGCGCGGTTTCTATGGTCAGGGTAGTCCCCTTCCCCCCGCGCTCGTTGCCACTGGCGTTTTGTCGTTCCAGGGAGACGATCGAAACGTCGGGATGAATTTCTCGCAGCACTTTGCGACAGCTCCCGCATTCGAAGCAGGGCTCGCCGCCGGTCGAATGCTCGCAGAGAAGCGCCTGGGCAAAGCGGAGCGCGAGGGTGCGTTTACCAAGCGACGGTGCGCCGGAAATCAGAAAGGCATGTCGAGGCGCACGCCGGGCGGCCGCGATACGAAGTTTTTCAACCGACTGACGATTTCCGCAGAATCGCCAACCGTGTTGACTCACGATGCGGCCCGCTTCTTCACTTTCACCGGGCGCCGGGTTGTGGTTTTGATCGGTTCTTCGACTTGTTCGCCTTTGGAAAGCAGCGCAACGATCGCGTTGCGAGCCTCGGTGGAAAGTTCCGTATCGGAATCGAGATCGCGGACGTAAGCTTCTAGCTCTTCGATGGGAATCACTGGATCGCTCGAGCCGTCCACTTCGATCTCGGCCGTGTTCGCCGTGAAAACGATCACCGCCTCTATATCAGCTTCGAGGTCGGCTGATCGCAGCGCTGCCTCGACTTTGTCCAGAGACTGACCGGTTTCCTTGGTCGGGTTGCCGACTTGTGGGCCACTGAAGGCGAACATCCGCCCGAAGACTGAACCGTTCTTGCGCCAGACATCGTTGTCGACCTTGACTTGGCCCGGAAAATCCTTCGTGGTGATGACGAGCACGCCACCCGGATGCACCAATGTGTGATCGATCACTTTATCGACTGGTTCGCCGAAGTGAATCAGTGAGTACTTGTCGGACAGCGATTTCAGATGGCTATCGAGTGAGAAATCCTCACGGACGTGCCGCGCGTTGTGCCCCCAACGCCCGATCTGCTGCATCCCCCGGTTGAACAGGATGAACCCGATAACCAGGAAGATGTACGTCAGGAAGATGAAATTGTTGTTGCGGCTACTCATGAAAAACGCGACCGGAAAGGTCGCGACCAGGAGCGCGAAGCCACCGACTGCCATAAGTTTGGCACGGCGCCGCGATGAGTCGATGTATCCCGTATTTCGATAAATCCGCATGGGTGTTTTGGTCTCGTCCGTTCCTGGAAAACCGCGCGAAGGCACGATCACAGACGTCCGCGACCGGCTGATGATCGGGATTCTAACATGCGGACAATTCGGGACCTATACCAGTGCCGCGACTCCCGTCGCCGCTTCCAGCCAGAAGCGCCCACCCCCAATCGCGACAATGATGGCGATCGCGATCAACATGCTGACCGCCGCGAGCCCACGTGCCTGCGAGAATCGCTCATATTCGTTCTCACGATTCAACAGCATGAGAAGCGTGCAGAGCACCAAGGTTGTGAACGCAATCACCGCCGAACCCATGAGCAGCATCGAAATTGGATAATAGACCAATGTCGAACCTGATTCGATCAATAAGCGCACAGGCACGATTGGCAGAATTAGCAAGCATGGCCACCACCAGGCAGGAAGTACGCGCATTCTCATGCGTGGTGATCGCCACAGGGTCATTCCTGCCAGCATAACCATGATCGTGCCAATGCCGACCCCAGCCATCCATCCGGTCAACAATCGCAACTCGTTGGACGGAGTATATGGGTGCCACATTCCGAGGTCGGTGAGCAGCGAGTTGAATCCGTCCGCCGCCATTGCGCCAAGAAAGATGAAAAGCACCAACCCGGCACCGATCGAGGGCAGCCCTGCGGCGCGGTGGCGACCCAGCGAGATCAGGATCAAGAACGAGGCCAAAACTCCACTGTAGATTCCCGTCATTCGCCCGTCAAACGGCAAGGGTCGCCCATCAAAGTAAAACGTATGGCTGGGCGTCTGCGCACACAGGCCGTGCATGGCGGCGTGCGCCTTCACCTCGAACGGCCAGGGCGCCGCCAAAAATCCCATCGTAGAAAAGAACACCACGACAGCGAGCAAATGGCGTCGGTAAAACGGCTCGTCCCCTTCGCCAAAACCATTCATCTTTTGTGTATCTGGAGGCAGCGGCATGAATGTCATGTGGAAACTCTACTGCCGAATGCAACGCAGTCGCTAGAATTCGAAAAGTTTCGACAGCTTGCGACGTTACGCGAATGCCAGAAGTGAGGATGAATGTCCAGCCGATTGTTCAAAATTGCGTACGTCGGTACCGCCGTTACAGTGTCGGCGCTTATTGCTCTCGGAGTGAAAAGCGGGGTCACCCAGGAGCTCGACGAACAGCTCACACGTAGAGTTCAGAAGATCACCCTTCCTGGGTTCGACCGACTCATGCACGCGGTTTCCTGGGCCGGTTTTCCTCCGCAAAGCAAAATCCTTCCAGTGCTGATCCCGACAACCATGTTGGCATCGGGCCGACCGCGCGAAGCCTTCTTCCAACTCATGGGATGGGGCACGGGTGCAATATCAGGTGGAATCAAACGCACTATGAAACGGCCCCGGCCAAACCATCCTGAGATCGTCGTAGCCAAGGCTCGTCTGGGTGGAAGCAGCTTTCCTAGTGGGCATGTCATTATTTACACCGGGGTTTACGGCTTTCTGGCGTACTTGGCTCACGTGCACATCAAGGCTTGTCTGCTACGCAAATCGGTCGTTGGCTTGTTGGCAGGAATGGTTGCGCTCGTCGGTACCAGCCGGGTATATCTCGGTCACCATTTCACCAGTGATGTGACAGTTTCCTACCTACTCGGCACGAGTTACCTTGTTGGGTTGACGTCGCTCTACCAGCGTGACCGCAATCGGAATGCAACGAAATGAAACGCACCCGGCCATGTGAAGTCATCGGACACTCTGGAGCCGACGGTTTTCACGCCGCCAACACAGAGCTTTCGTTCCGCAAGGCACTGGAGCTCGGCGTCGATCGCATCGAATGTGACCTCACTGGCGATACAGACCACAAGCTCTTTCTGGTGCACGATCAAATCATTCACGTGGGTGGAAAACGGCAGCAGGTTCGAACGCTCACGCTCGAACAGATCCGTCAGTTTGATCCCCTGGTCGTCGAGCTCGATCAGCTTCTCGCCCTGACCGAAGGCAAAACCCCGCTATTGCTTGACCTGAAACCCCGCGGCCTGGAGGATGACGTCATCGGCGCTATCAAAGCGATGCGCGCCGATGAGGACGACGTCTCGATTTCGAGCACGCATGCCCGGTCATTGCGCACTATTGCGAAGGCCGTGCCTGACATGCGAATCGGACTCAGCCGGGGGCAATGGGCGACTCGCGTGCCAGCAGGCAAAATGCGCACGATGTTCGGTTGGATCGAGGGAATACTGCAAATTGGTCCCCTGATCGTCCTAGGTAAGCATTGCCATGCCACCGACCTCATGCTCCATCATGCGATTTGCGTTCCCCCGCTCATCACGGCGATGCACCGGGCGGGTTTCAAGGTTTTTCCCTGGACTCCAGACCGTGCACACCAGTTCGAAACACTACTCTCCCGGAACGTCGATGGCATCATCACCCACCGTCCAGACCGGCTGATCGCCACGATGGAATATCACGGCATTCCCCGACTTTGATTCTGTCAATCCATCGTGGTAGTCTGACCGGTCGAGAAAGGAAGAGGCAACGACGGGAACACGCCCGCGGTGCCGATCGTGCAAGCGAGCCCGGGAGAGTGGAAGCCGGGCAGGTCGATCGTCCGCTTTGCATCATCCCTGAGCCGAGATTCGAAGGTCAGTCCTGAGAATTGCCCGGTCGCCGGCCGTTATCCCGGCAGCCCAAGTGGGCGGCGCATGTCGTCGCCAATCGAGGTGGTACCGCGGCTCAAGCCGTCCTTGCGAATGAGGGCGGCTTTTTTGTTGTCTCGCTCGAAGATCGATTCGCACCAGAAGATTGAGGATTCACCCATCATGACGTCGTTTCAGGAAGTTCCAGCCAAACCCGACTTCCCCGCTATGGAGCGGGAGATCCTCGCCTGGTGGACCCAGGACGGGATCATGCAGGCATATCTGAACCGCAACAAGGGCGCTTCGGAAACGTTTTCCTTCATCGACGGACCGATCACCGCCAATAACCCGATGGGCGTGCACCACGGTTGGGGCCGCACCTACAAGGATCTCTTCCAGCGGTTTCACACCATGCTCGGCAAAGAGCAACGCTATCAGAATGGGTTCGACTGTCAGGGGCTCTGGGTGGAGGTCGAGGTCGAAAAAGAGCTGGGCCTCAAGTCAAAGCGAGACATCGAGACGTACGGCGTCGCGGAATTTGTCAATCGCTGCAAAGAACGCGTCTGGAAATACTCG
>JBBQPB010000057.1:0-9005 GCA_038331435.1 Thermomicrobiales bacterium
GATATCGAGGGACTTTCTGACGGTCCGCTCAAGCTCGTCACATCGACCAGCATCCTGGCAGACCTTGCCCGGCAAGTGGGCGGCGACCGAGTGCAAGTCACGTCGATCTTGCCCGCAAATGCCGATCCGCATGATTTCGAGCCGTCACCGTATGACGTGATCGCAATCGAAGACGCCGATCTCATCGTTCTGCACGGGCTGCAACTCGACACTTGGGCCGATGGGCTCATCGAAGCCGCCCAAACCGACGTCCCGGTCGTGATCGCCACAACCGGGATCGACACACTGGGTCGCGACCAGGATCAGGAGTTCAGCGAAGGCGATCCTCATGTCTGGTTCGACCCGATGCGCGCCAAGCAAATGGTGGCGAACATTCGCGATGGGCTGATCGCGGCCGATCGAGATGGCACAGACGCCTATCAGCAACGGTACGATGCCTATGCCGCGCAACTCGATGAACTCGATATGGGAATCCAGCAGCATATCGACCTGATTCCAGAAGAGCGCCGCGTGCTGGTTACCAACCATGACGCATTGGAGTATTACGCCGATCGCTATGGGCTCACGATCGTTGGCACCGTCATACCGGGACTCGATTCTCGCACCGAACCCTCCGCCAAGGAAATTGCGGGACTGATCGAAACCATCCAGCAGTCGGGTGCCACCGTCATTTTCGCGGAGAATACAGTGAGTCCCGCGCTTGCCGAATCGCTCGCATCGGATGCCGGCATTCGCGTGGCGGCGGATCTGTTCACCGATAGCCTGGGCGATGAAGGATCGGGCGCAGATACCTATATTGGGCTCATGCAAACCGATACCATCATTATTGTGGAGAACCTTCTGTCGGAATGAGCGCGAGTCATGCCACGACTGCCGTTCGTATTCAAACCCAGGGACTAAGCGTTCATTTCGACGATCGCTCAGCGCTGGAGGATATCGATCTCTCCCTGTCGCCGGGAGAGACTGTTGCATTGGTCGGGCCGAATGGCGCTGGCAAGAGCACCCTCATGCGCGTACTGGCCGGGATCCTTGCCCCCTCACATGGGCGATTTCTGGTCGATGGCGTGGAGTCGCATGGGCCGAATCCCTGCATCATTTATGTCCCACAGCGCTCGGCGGTCGACTGGACTTTTCCTATCGATGTAACCGAGGTCGTCCTGCTGGCTCGGCGAAAAGCGCGCAGCCGATTGTTGCCGTTCGGCGACCCGGACCGGGTTGCTGCGCGTGATGCGTTGCGCCAGGTCGGCATGGAAAGATTTGCCGGCGTGCAGATCAGTCGCCTTTCCGGTGGTCAACAGCAACGGGTTTTCCTGGCGAGAGCCCTCATTCAGAATGGCGATGTTTACTTGCTGGACGAGCCCTTTACCGGGGTGGATGTTCCCACCCAGGAGCTCGTGGTCGAGGTATTGCATGGGCTGGCGGCACAAGGCAAAACGATCGTCTACGCCACACATGATCTCTATCAAGCGTTCAAGTCCTCGGACCGGGTGATTCTGCTGAACCGCTCTGTGATTGCCAACGGTCCCCCAAACGAGGTCGCCACCGAGGCGAATCTGCGCGCCACGTTCGGCGGGCGCGCTTCTATCTTCGACCTGGTCGATCTTGGCAAAGAGTCGGTCGACCAATGAACTGGCTAACGCAACCATGGGAACACCCCTTTATGCAGAACGCCTTTCTGGCAGCCATGCTGGTGGGACTCATTTGCGGGGTTATTGGGGTTTTTGTAGTGCTCAAGGGATTGGCCTTCATGGGCGATGCGCTCTCCCACGCCATCTTCCCGGGCATCGTCATTGCCTATCTCTTCGGGGCCAACTATTTGATCGGCGCCATGATCGCCGCGATCGTCGTTTCGATCCTGATTGGTTTGACCAGTAGCCACACGCGTATTAACAACGACACGGCGATTGGTGTTTTCTTCGTTGGCGCTTTCGCACTGGGGATCGCGCTCATTTCCACCCAGCGCACCTACACCCGAGATCTGACGTCGTTTCTGGTAGGCTCGATTCTTGGCGTTTCGCGGCAAGATCTCTATCTGACCGCGCTGGTCGGCGCCATCGTGCTGCTGGTGGTTGCATTGACGCGGCGGGAACTCACCTCGATCGCGTTCGACCCCGTCTTTTCCCAGGCCGACGGTATCAATGTCCGGCTCTACGAACAACTCTTCTTCATCATGCTTTCGCTTGCGATCGTCATCTCGCTTCAGACGGTGGGGAATATCCTGGTGCTGGCCCTCCTGGTTACACCGGCGGCCACTGCCCGCCTGCTCACTGACCGGCTGGTCACCATGATCGTGCTTTCCGCCTTGTTGGGCAGCCTGTCCGGACTGATGGGTCTCTATTTTTCCTATCACTTTTCGCTCGCCAGTGGTGCGAGCGTCGTGCTGGTGGCAACCGGTTTTTTCATCCTCGCTTATCTTTTCGCTCCCCAAACCGGAGTCACCACGCAATACGTCCGGCGTCGATTGCACTACGCCCATCCAGAGCGGGACGTTTTCGAAAATCCCTGAACCCAGATCTCGAACGAGGAAAACATGAAATCGCGGCCGGGAACTCCCAGCCGCGATGCTCGATGCCAGAAGATGTGCTCCTGACGGGCTACCAGTGAACCTCAACCCGGGTGCCAATGTCCGCGAAATCGAAGATCGCCGACGCCGCTCCAAGATCGGTGGCAATACAGCCGCCAGTCGCGCCGGCGCCATTCGGAAGCACATTTCCGTTGGCGTCGAGCGAATAGCTGTGGAAGCCGTTCGAACGGGAGGAATCGAACCCAACCCAATACTTGATATACGTCTGACCCCAGTCTGTCCAGGCGATGGGAGCGTATTTGGTATAGACGTAGTACGTGCCGATGGCGGTGGAAAAGAAACCGTCGCTCGAGCCGTCCCATCCTACGGCGCCCCAATAGGAAGCAACTGTCGAGTCCCCGTCGAAGAGGGTCACCGTTTGGGTCGAGCGATCGAAGTCGATCCAGCGCTCTCCACTGGATGCCGAAGAGACACCCCCGACCCCTAAGTCGCTCGCCGAGCCGCCCGTACCGTCGATCGATAGATAACCGCCGTACGCCCAGCCCACGGAACCCTGGTAGTCGACTTGATACCACCCGTCGCCAGTTGGTCCGTCGATGACCGCCACATACTCGCCCTGCCACATCTGCGTGATGATTTCGCCGTCAGTACTCGGAGAATCGCGCAGATTCAGGACGTCGGTGTCGATAGCGCCATCGGACGCAGCTGCAACATGCCCCGATGGTGAAAAGAGCGCCAGCATTGCCAAGGCAAGCACCCCGGCCAATGCCAAGATTGCCAGCCGTCCAGGCGCCGAGATCCCGGCGACTGCACGCGATTGGGACGTTCCCTGCGGAACGAACATTGGGTTCCCCTCCCTCGATTTCGAAACGGGATTTACGCGATACGGGCTTGGCTGCGTGACCTACGCAGCACTGCAATGCCACGGTATTCGCGCCGTCCAACCACGAGAATGCCCCGTCGGTCCCTGGTACCCACCGGTCCTTTTGGGTGATTTGTCACTCAGTCACGAAGCGACCAGGGCCACGCTCGCGGTTCATTCGGCGCTTCGGCTGGGCGATTGAATTGGCGAAACTGGGGAATTTGCGTTGGGCATGACCGCAGACGACCGTCAATACCGAACGGGCGTGGGGGAGGTGAATCGTCAACCAATGACTCAGGATTCGTGGAAACGCGCCCGATGCTAAGCTCAGGGCCCCACACCCAAATCCCGAGTTCGCTGCCGTTTGAAAGGGTTGGTGGAGTGGGACTAGTCTCGCAGACGTGACCAGTACTGGGACTGCACCTCGATGACGTTCGAGATTGCCTCTTCGGCATCGAGTCCGAGTCGCTCGTTCGAGGGAATCTCGATGTCATACGCGGGAAATGGGTCGAAGAGTGGTAGCGGACCGTTCCCGCGTCCGGTCAACGTTTCGGCGATGGATGCTGAGCAGTAGGGAGCATAGTTCGGCGCATAGCCTCCCTCCTGAGCGACAACCATTCGGCCGTTACACAGCCGCTCCGCGAGATCGAGCATGATCCCGGCCATGGCGCGATAGGCGCTGGTTGTGAGTGTCATACGCGCCAGCGGGTCGAACGCGCTGGCGTCTTGTCCCGCGGAGACGAAGATCAGCTCGGGCGCGAATTCCTCGACCACCGGCACGACGATTCGTTCGAACGCGGCTCGATAGGCAGCGTTGCCGCTACCGGCGGGAAGCGGAACATTGACCGTACGCCCTTCGCCGTCACCTTCACCAATCTGATCGACCGCTCCCCAACCGTAGGGATAAAGCGAGTCTTGATGGAGAGAGACGAACAGCACCTGCGGATCGCCGTAAAACGCGCTCTGGGTTCCATTGCCGTGGTGGACATCCCAGTCGACGATGGCGATCCGGCCGACCCCGTGCTCGGCCTGCGCATGCCGGGCTGCGATAACCACATTGTTGAACACGCAAAAACCCATGCCTTCATTGGCCATGGCATGGTGGCCCGGCGGCCGCACCAGGGCATATGCCTGCCGCACGACCCCAGTCAGCACCGCATCGGCAGCTGCCATCACGCCACCGCTGGAGAGCCGCGCAATACGAAGCCCCCCGGCACCCATTGGGGCGCCCGAACCGGTGTCGCCGCCGGTTTTGTCCAACCGGGAAAGCCGTCCGAGATAGTCCTCGGTGTGAAAACGCAGGAGATCCCGTTCACTTGCCTCGTAGGGATCGATTTCAGTCATCAGATCGGTCACGCCCGCCAGATCCATGAGCTGCTTGGCGCGGCCTACCAGATCAGGGCTCGAGGGATGGGGAACTGGCGTCGAGAATGGGTAGGCATCCCGGTCTTTGATCAACGACAGCCCGGTATCGTGCGCCAGATAGCGATCGTGGAAGACCAGGCCAACTGACTTCGATGTCGCGAATCCCATCGACACACTCCTCTGCTGAAACGAAACGCCACTGACTGGTGTCAGCGGCGTTTCCCCCTCTTCTGTGCTTCGATCTCAGTCGCTCAGGAGGCGGGATAAACCGCCATCGCCATACCGTCGAGCACGTTCCACATGGAATTGAACGACGCCCAGTCATAGTAGCGATAGATGCCCGATCCGGGGTCCGAGAGATAGATTCCCTCGGCGTCGTACCCATAGGCCACCATGACATGCATGCCTGGAACAACGGTGAATGACTGTCCATCGTAATCGGTGCGGAAGCTCTGATCACCCCACAACGCCAACCACACCACGACCGGCCAACCGTTGTCGAGTCGGGATGTAATGGCCGAATCGTCACCGACGCCGTAGAAGGCATCGCCGACAAAACCGAACTGCGCGAGTGCCCAGGATAGCGGCTGAGCGTACACGCCGTAATCGTTCGTGTTGCCCCAGGTGCCCGTGATGTTTCCACGATAGCCCAGATGCGGGTTCAGGGAGAGGCCGACGACGTTATCGAAAGAATACTCAGAGACGCCGCTGCCAAAAGCGCTGGTAGCGATATAGAGCGACGCGAACTCGCATGAGAGGCTGCGCTGCTGCTGATACTCCGGAACGAAGACCTTCGCGCCGGCGCCCGTGCCAGTCAGGCCGGTGCGGGTGGAATCGCTTCCCGTATCGGTCGCGCCCGGAACCACCGAGATGGATCCGGAAGCCGAAATCGACTTGGGCGTTCCGCAGTCGCCAGACCCAGCAACGATCGATTCACCAGTGAGATAGACCCCACCGACATTGATATCGAGCCAATATCCGTTCCCACTCGTGATCGTCGACGTATCGAGAGAGAGGTAATCGATGCCAGCATCGTCAGTCACGCCATGGTCGGCGGAAATAAGGTTGCCATCCTGATGGAGGGCAAGCTCGACCGCCACGCCAGCTAGCGGGGCACCTTGTGAGCGCACTTCGACGGACACGTCAAGCGCACAGCCAGGCGCCGGGTTCCCGGTAGAAAGCTCGATCCATGAGTCGACGCTTTGATTAGCAGCAGATGCCGACTGCGGTGTTACGAATCCGCCCAGTCCCAGAACGGAAACAACCAGCACGACGGCCAGAACAGTTCGCCTCATACGCTGCACCCCAAAGCCTTCCCCAAGCTTTCGCGCACCCCTGCGCGAGGTTAAAAGGTTTACACATCGGAACGAAGGCCGGGTCGCTCGAAATGTGCGGGACCACGATGGCGGTTGGCAGCGCAAAGACCGCCAGTTTTCACCATCGATTGGCCGAAGAATAGCATAGGGATTGGGGCTTGCGGATATCGCATCTCCTCGATGCCGCCTCGCTGCTACTCATGCCGAATTGTCACGCACCATTTAACTTTCTTACAATACCGTTCGGAGATTCCGAAAATCCCCAGCCAGCTTTGCTAGAATCTGCCGCTGTGGTCGTATGCCCGGGCTGATTCGGGCGGAACGACAGGCCGACATGCATTTACTCGCGCATCTAACTACGAGCGCCCATGGAGAGAATGACGGAATGCCGCGTAGCGTGACTCCAATCGACCGAGCAATCATCCGTCTCCTGCAACAGAACTCGCGTGCGTCCTATGCCGAGCTGAGCCGCAAGACCAGTATTCCGGAATCGACGATCCGGCGACGAATGGAGCGTCTCCAGGAAATTGGCGTTATCGAGTTCGCGATGGTTGCCGACCCTGCCAAGCTCGGCTATCAGCTGAGAGCGATCATCGGCTTGAAGGTCGATGTGCGCGAGCTCGAGCCCATTGCGGCCACGGTGCGGGAGATGGAAGAGATTGCCTTTGCCGCGTTCGTGACGGGAAGCTTCGATATCGTTACACACGTCGTGGTCGAGCATCAGGAGGGATTGGTCAATCTCCTCCAGCGGCTTGCCGGGATCGAGGGAGTTCGCTCGACCGAGACTTTTGTGATGCCCTGGGTGATCAAGCCGACGACCTCCTGGGTGCTCCCGCAAACAGATTACGACACCCCTCAACCCCGGCGTAAGCGTGGTCCGGAGCTCGACGAGGACGGGAATGTGATCCCACGCAAGCGCGGTCGTCCCCGCCGTAACCCGGTCGCCTGAGGATTTCAGGCGTTGCGCTGCCCGATTTCGTACACCGCCACCAGGATGAACACCGTCACGAGGTTGCAGATGAACGCGGTGCGCTGGGCACGCTGCTTGTCAGTCTCCTGTGCGGCAATCATGTGCTCGGCTCCGACCGGGATGATTGCAGTCAGGGCGAGGATGTAATGGATCGGCTTCATGCCATGGTCGCTTCCCAGCAGCGAGAATCCAATCACATACTGGATCAACAGCAGCCCGGCAGCGGCAAACGAAAGCCCACGCGCCCAGCTCAGCTCCGAACCGCGAAACGCACGCATGCCGTTCACGATGGTGAGCAAAAGGAATGCTGCCACGCTCGCCAGACCGATAATCATATGAATGTTGACCATTTACCAGAACTCCTTGTCGCGCTGCGTGATCGCCTGTGCGAGTCGTTTCGATCGGTAATTCTTGACCCTGCCGGGAAGTGGTGCAACTCGTGCATGCGATCCAGGATGGGCTCATTGGCCTTTGTATACTGCGAACCTCACCTTTTGCCGGAGTGCAATGCGAACCGGCACGCGCATCGACGCGCCTCGATTAGTGGAGTGGAGAATTGGCGAAGATGACAGAACAACACATCGGGCACGAGGAAATCGAGGCGCTGCTGGCGGAAAACCGCACATTCCCCCCACCGGCCGAGTTTGCCGCGCAGGCCATCGTGAATTCCCCCGAGATCTATACCGAAGCTGCCGAGGACCTCGAGGGGTTCTGGGCGAAAGAAGCCGAAAAGCTGGACTGGTTCGAGCCATGGAACACAGTCCTCGACTGGCAGGTTCCCTATGCGAAGTGGTTCGACGGCGGAAGGATCAACGTTTCCTATAACTGCCTCGACCGGCATGTCGATGCCGGTAAGGGCGATCGGGTTGCGTACTACTGGGAAGGCGAGCCGGGGGACGAGCGGGCCATTACCTATCGCGAGCTTCTGGACGAAGTCAGCCGCTGCGCCAATGCGCTGAAGGCGCTGGGCGTCGGACGCGGAGACCGGGTCGCGATCTATATGCCGATGATTCCTGAGCTGGCGATCGCCATGCTGGCATGTACTCGCATTGGCGCCCCTCATAATGTCGTGTTCGGTGGGTTCTCGTCAGCCGCGCTTTCCGATCGTATCAACGACGCGCAAGCTAAAGCGGTCATCACGGCCGACGGCGGCTTCCGGCGCGGTTCGGCCTCTGGACTCAAGGTGAACGTGGACGAGGCGGTGACGACCACGCCGACGGTTGCAAAGGTACTCGTCGTCAAGCGCACCGGCCAGGAGGTCGAATGGGACGAGGACCGTGATGTCTGGTGGCACGACATCGTCCCGCAACAATCCGCGGATTGCCCGCCGGAGCAGATGGAGAGTGAAGACATGCTCTATCTGCTCTATACCTCCGGCACGACCGCGAAGCCGAAAGGCATTTTGCACACGACCGGCGGCTATCTCACCGGAGTTGCCACCACACATCGGCTCGTCTTCGACCTCAAGGACGACGATATCTATTGGGCCGCGGCCGACATCGGTTGGGTGACCGGTCATTCGTATATCGTTTACGGACCACTCGCCAACGCAGCCACCAGCGTGATCTATGAGGGAACACCTGACTATCCCGCTTGGGACCGATGGTGGGACATCGTCGAAAAGTACAAAGTGACAATTCTCTACTGCGCCCCTACCGCGATCCGCGCGCATATGAAGCAGGGTCCGCAGTTTGCCCAATCGAAGGACATTTCCACACTACGCTTGCTTGGTTCGGTGGGCGAACCGATTAATCCCGAAGCGTGGATCTGGTACCACAAGTTTATCGGCGAGGAAAGTTGCCCGATCGTGGACACCTGGTGGCAGACCGAAACGGGGATGATCATGATCTCCCCGCTCCCTGGACTCACAGTCACGAAACCAGGGTCGGCGACCATGCCGTTCCCCGGAATCGATGCCGATATCGTCGACCATGACGGGGATTCGGTACCCACTGGCGGTGGCTATCT
>JBBQPB010000058.1:0-9005 GCA_038331435.1 Thermomicrobiales bacterium
GCCGCACCAGGGATGCCGAACGTCGAGCGCAGTTGATCGAAGTGATGCGACTGCTGGGAGACGACATTTCGACTCGGGACGAAAAGGTCCGCGCGATCGACGAAGAGCTGCACAATCTGTTGCTGCTCGTTCCTACTCTGCCGCTCCCCGAGGTGCCAGTCGGTCCCGATGAGAGTCACAACGTGGTCACAAAGACGGTGGATTCGACGCACCAGCACGACTTCACGGTGCGGCCACATTGGGAGATCGCCGAGGAGCTGGGAATTATCGATTTCGAGCGAGGCGTCAAGATCGCTGGAACTCGCAATTACGTCTTGCGCGGCGACGGGGCCAGGCTCCAGCGCGCGTTGATCACCTGGATGCTGGATTTGCACACGCAGAAGCACGGGTATACCGAGGTGTATCCTCCCTACCTTGTGTTGACCGAGATGCTGGTTGGCACCGGGCAGCTACCCAAATTTGCCGAGACCCAATTCCGCGATATCGAGGGTGAAAAATGGCTCATCCCGACCGCGGAAGTGCCGGTGACGAACCTCTATCGAGAGGAAATTCTGGAAGAATCTGAGCTTCCGATCTACAACACCGCCTACACCGCTTGCTTTCGTCGAGAGCAAATCTCCGCCGGTCGCGATGTGCGGGGTATCAAGCGCGGGTATCAGTTCGATAAAGTCGAAATGGTCAAGATCGTGCACCCCGAAAAGTCGACTGAGGAGCACGCCCGCTTGATCGGCGAAGCTGAAGATGTGCTGATTGGACTCGAGCTCCCGTATCGATTGCTCCAGATTTGCACAGGCGATTTGTCTTTCACCGCAGCGAACAAAGTCGACCTCGAAGTTTGGTCGCCGGGTGTTGCGGAGTGGCTGGAAATCTCGTCCTGTTCAAACTTCCTGGAATTTCAAGCCCGCCGAGCGAACATCAAGTTCCGCCCATCCGGTGGTGGTAAAACCCAGTTTGTCCATACCCTCAATGGATCCGGGCTAGCACTTCCCCGCATCATGATCGCGATCATGGAGAACTATCAATTGGCAGATGGCAGCTTTGAAGTGCCAAAGGTTATCCAGCCCTACATGGGTGGCCAGTCGGCGATCGGGAAGCAGGGACCAATTGGCCCCGCTCTTGTCAGGGGCTAGTGCTCAACCAGCGGACTCTGGCAGCTCGGCCAATAGCCCGCGCAGTACATCGTCACTGGAGACGTTGTTCGACTCGGCTTCGAAATTGAGGATCAATCGGTGGCGCAGCGCGGGAAGCGCCACTGAACGAATATCGTCATATGCGACATTCAATCTCCCATGGATCAGGGCGCGAATCTTGGCGCCGAGCACGATCGCCTGAGCACCACGCGGACTCACACCGTAGCGCACATATCGGCGCACGGTCGGGGTGGCGCGTGGGTTATCTGGATGCGATGCCATAACCAAGCGCACCACGTATTCGCTGACGCTGCTGGCAATTGGCACTTCACGCGCGAGGTGACCCATACGCAGGATCGAAGCGCCGGAAGCTGCGCGTTCAACCTCCGTGTCCAACGTAGACGTTGTGCGCCGTAGGATCTCAGCCAACTCGGCCTCATTTGGGAAGCGCATCAACACCTTGAAGAAGAACCGGTCGAGCTGCGCTTCGGGGAGCGGATAGGTCCCCTCCATCTCGACCGGATTCTGGGTCGCTAGCACGAAGAAGGGCTTCTCCATCGGGTGAACGACATTTGCCACCGTACAGGTGCGGTCCTGCATTGCTTCGAGCAGGGCCGATTGCGTCTTTGGCGTAGCGCGATTGATCTCGTCCGCGAGCACCAGATTGGCAAAGATCGGCCCACGCTGGAACGAAAAACGCCGATCGCGATTCTCAGTTTCGATCAAAATATTGGTGCCGGTGATATCTGCCGGCATCAGGTCAGGCGTGAACTGAATTCGTCCAAAGGATAATTCGAGCGAATCCGCCAGGGTGCGCACGAGCATGGTTTTGCCGAGACCGGGCACACCTTCCAGAAGCGCATGTCCGCCTGCTAGGATGCAGATCAACACCTCTTCGACGACCTCGTCCTGGCCGACCATGATCTTTCCGACTTCGGTTTGAATGCGCTCGAATTGCTCACGGAAGTCCGCAACGCTCATGCGCTCTTCGACGACGGTCATGACTGCCTCCTGGATGCATTCATCGCCGGGAAATATAGATCGCCACGAGTATCGTAACGACCATCAGGACGATGAAGCCAATTGCGGTAACGCCGACCAGGACAATAGAGAGTTTCTCCGCCCTCGTCGGTTTGCGTGGTGGTCGAATTCCAATGGATTGATCGTCCCACACAATGTCCTGGTCGGGTCGATCGTCGGTTTCCACCTGAAATTGTTGAAACCAGTAGTCACTATTGGTTCCCATCGCTCAGTAAACCTCTTGCAGTCGCCGGGAAACAACCCGGGCGCTGGCGTTCCAATTGAACTTGCGCGCTTGCGCTTTTCGTTTCTCCCGTGCGGCCTGACTCGAATCTTCAGCGATTGCGCGCTCCAGCGCCGAGGCGATCGAAGCAGGATCGGCGGGATCGAACAACAGCACTTCCTCGCCGCCTACTTCTCGAAACACTGGTAGATCTGAGGCAACCACCGGCACTCCAGCAGCAAGCCCTTCAACGATTGGAAGTCCGAATCCCTCATAGCGAGAGGGGTAAACAACGGCTGCCGCCGCGGCGTAGAGTCCGGGCAGCTGCTGTTCTGGAACATACCCGAGTCGTACGACTCGCCGCTCCAATCCCAACCGTTCGACCGGCGCCAGTTGCTGCTGGGCTTCCCAGCCATTTTTGCCAGCAAGCACAAGCATGACGCTATCGGGCAAACGCGCCATGGCTTCGAACAGCAGTGGCAAATTTTTTCGCGGCTCGATCGTTCCCACATACAACGAGAACGGTGGCCGAATACCAAACGTGACCAGATGTTGCTCAGGAAGCGGCTCCGCGCCAAAGAAATGTGACGCTCCGGCATTCGACGCGACGATCACGCGTTCGCTATCCAAGTCAAATTTCTGCAAGAGTTCGTCGCGAACCGTTTCGCTCACGGTGAAGATCGTTGTTGCTCGCTTGACTGCGCGCTCGACTACTGGTTTGAGATAGGCGGACAGACTCAGGGGCGTCTCTGCTTCCGGGTGAAGCCAGGCGAGGTCGTGAATGGTCAGGTGCTCGCGCGTGCCGGGAGGGGTTGTGAAGTCGGGGGAATAGGAATCGCATGGCGATCCGGAACGGAGCAATCTGCCCAACGGGATATCTCTGCGCCGGAACAGACGATCGACATTTCGGCGTGAGAAAGGTGAACGAGCTGCCTGCAGTGAGCTCCAGGGCAACTGGTCGATCAAGCCTGAGTCGGCGGGCATTGCATCCGCCGCATACCAGAGCCGGGTGGAGTCCGCCGGAAGCATCGGAATCAACTCACGCGTGAGCTCGCGGGCGTATCGGCCTATTCCGGCACTCTGATTGATTGCTGCACTGATGTCGATGAGTGTCCCACGTACCACTCGTTCAGGTGCTTTCGGGCTTGGCCCGCTTCCGGATGCCCCACTTGATCATGTAGAGATAGACAAGCGCTCCGACCGCAATGAGCCCCCAATAGGTGATGAGTCGATCGAGCAATGCCACCGAACCTGCTAGATCGACCGGTACGTTTACGAGCTTGAGGACCGACACCGTGGCAACTTCGACCACGCCGAGTCCAGCAGGAGTGAACGGCAAGGTCGTCAACAGGGCGGCCATGAGTCCCACAAATATTGCGAGCTCAAACGAGATGTGAACATCGAGGGCTTTGGCAACCAGGAAAACGCGCGAGGCTTCCATCGACCAGATGATTACGCTCAGCACTGCCGGCACCATTGGCTGGCGCAGATTGACAAAGACCGATTCCTGCAGGGTTAACCATTGACCGCGAAAGCGGAACGGCAGCCGTCGTTCGATGAAATCGCGGAATATCCAAAGGAAAACCAGTCCTATGACCGCCACGGCACTCAGACCCACCCCCACATAGAGGGCTTTGGTCGCGTCTGACGGCATGTTTCCATGGAACGCGATAATGGCGGAAACCGCCAGCATGAAAACGAGCACGATCAGGTCGATCACTCGCTCCGTCAATACGGTTCCGAATCCAATGGAATAGCGAATTCCATCGTCGATTTTGATACGGTAGATCCGGTAGGCGTCACCCAGCTTGGCAGGCAAGATACAATTGAAAAACCAGGAAACCAGCAATACGGCCGAAAGGTAGTCAACCGGGGGAATCGTTGTTCCCGGAAGTGTTCCAGCGCCCGCCACGGCCAACATCCAGCGCCAGCGAACTGCGCGCAATACGATGGTTCCCACATAAACAATGATGGCCGTCGCGAGCAGTATCAAATTCGCCGAGCGGATGTTGTCCACCACCGCGGCCATATCGAGATCAAGGCGCTGGATAAAGAAGATGAAAATTGCCAGGGCGATCGCAAAAGAGATGAGCGTCCTCGGCCGCAACAACCCTTGGCCAAGTGAGGCAGGGTCGCCAACTGGCCGGTCCGCCTCAGGTGGAAGAACCGGCTCAACTGTCGCAGCGAGTGGCGTCGATATCGTCTCCGAATCTGTGCTCACGATCGTTGCTCCCGGTCGCTCCAGGCGTCAGTGCCAATGGCAATCGCTATCGCCCAGACTACGACCAGTTGAAGATTCAAGCTAAGCACATGTACGTACTCAAAAACCGCATGCATACCAATAGCCGCCGTAATTCCTGCTGCGCCGATCACCAGAGCCAGGCGCGTTCCAGTTGGAAGAATTCGAATGGTGCGCACGATAATGAGCGAAACCCCCAGTAGCATGGCAATGTATGCCGTCAGTCCCACGATCCCGGATTGTGCAAGAAAATGCAAATACGTGTTGTGCGCGTGGCCACGGCCGATCCGGAACCGCCATTCCTGCGTGTAGTCCCGGTAATTCAAATCATAGTTTCCCGCTCCGACCCCGACGAATGGATGCGCTTTCGCCATTTCGACCGCCGCTGACCAGTGAGACAGCCGTTCCTGCACCGCGAAGTTTGCCGGCGTAACCAGCGTCTCCTCGTTCGAAAAGGTCTGCACTCCGGCGGCAACGATGCCAATGGAGACAGTCAGAAAGGCCATCGCAACGATCAGTCCGACCGGCGCAAGTCTCACTATGGATAATCGAACAGGTGGCAGGTTCAATGCCATCACTATGGCGAAACCTGCCGCCATTCCGACGATTCCACCACGCGATTGCGACAGGAGGAGTCCGAAAAGACCGGAGAGCACGCCGAGCGTCCAAACTGGCCGAAGCCGAGGAGACAAATGCCACCGCCCGTCCAATCTTCGCTCCCCACGCGGCCCGATCAGAAGTGCCAGAAAGAGCGGAGTCGTCAGCTCCAGGTAGATCGCCAATTGGTTCGGATGAGTAAATGGACCATAGGCGCGCAGAAGTCCGCGCACCTCGAATGATTGCGGACCGATGTCGAAGAGAACCTGCCAGAAGGACATCGCCACCGATCCAACGACTCCGAGTAGTGAGCAGATCAAGAACGGCAAGGGGCTTCCGCCCCGGCGATAGGTATTGAACGCGAAGCTGGCAATGATCCCCGTCGCCAGCCACCGGTAAGTCTCCCCTATCCACAGTCCTCCATCGCGCGCGTTCCAGACAGATAGCACCAACGCGGCGATTAGAACAAAAAGCGAAACGGTCACAAAATCGATCAGCACGCGCTGACGCGACCGTAAGAGCGCAATCGTCCAGCCACCCAGGAGTGACCAAATCGCGACCTTTGTCATGGTTACCGATCCGCTCTGGATGCCAACCTGGAAATACGTCTGGACTGGCAAGGTCAACGCCAGCAGCCCGAGTCCCCAGTCGCGATAACTCATCCCAAGCCAAACGCTTACCGCGATCAGGAGAACAAGACCAGTGGTCTGCCAAGCGACCGCGCCAACCAGCACTCCGCAGGTGATCACGAGTCCGGCCAACAACGGAGTCGAGATCATTGGTTTCGATTGCTGGATGGCAAGCGCGTTAGTCATGCTCTAGCTCGACCCTCCCGGGCGTAATCCCGATCAGCAGTGCGATTGAGAGCCAGGTCAGCGCGGTAAGATCGGCCAGGAAGTACCCATTGTCGACCATTCCGTGTCCAAGACCCGCCCCCAGACACCCAAGGGCTCCCAGTTGCCATGGTGTCAAGCGCAACCGGCCGGTGCGCGCTCGCCAAATTTGCCAGCCTCCCGCAAAAATGAAGACGATCAGAAGTGCCAATCCCGCAATACCCAGGCTCAACCAGCTGTCGAGCAGCAGATTGTGTGGATGAGAGGTGTAGCGCTCGTTCCATATTCTCGGATCGATGTAGCGGCTTTGATTCAGCCAGAGAAACTGGTCGAGCCCAACTCCCCTGATCGGGAAGTCTCGAAGCATCTCGAGTGAGCCCGCCCAAAGATATTTGCGGGTGTTCAGGAAGCCAGACGAGTCAGCGCCCGCGAACCGCGAACTGGCAAGCAGCGCGAAGGCGGCGACCGCTGCCAAAACACCGGCCGCCAGTATTCTCCAACCGTGGCGGATCGGATGCGCCAAAAGCACGGTGGCAATTCCCACGGCCAAACCAGGCAAAACCCCGCGCGAAAATGTCGTGGCTAAACCTGCGAACAAAATTGCTGCGAGCACCAGGAAGAGCCATCGAGCGCGTGAGCGAAGCAAGACTCCTGGGACCAAAGAAAACATTGCAGCCCGTTCGAGATAAAGTGCAAGGTTGTTGGGGTGGAGATAGGTGGCAGTCGACCGATGCACATCGTCAACGGAGAAGGTCGAATTCGCTGATCCCAGCTGCCAGATTGCCGCCACCGACACAATTCCAGCAGGCAGCAAAATCGCAATAGTGAGTGGCCCCGCACCTTCGCGTTCGATGGCCATTCGTGCCAGCACGAACATCAACAATGGTTCCAGAATCACCCAGCGCCACGTCCTCAGCGCTTCGGCTCTATGCAAATCAAAGGGCATCCACACGAGTGAGAGGGTGCCAATGACCAGTAACAGCAACGGCAACATCCAGACCGCTGCTGGAACTGCCCGAAACATACTCGGAACTCGTCGCCCTTCAACGAAATCGAAAGCAGCACGAATGATCGAGCCGGCGACGGTGACCAAAATGCCCAACTCGAGCAGCCCGAGCTGCAGCGAACCGATCTCGATTGGATGAAATACTAGTGGTATAGCGGCGCACGTGGCATAAAGCGCGCCGGCCGGCGATGCCGTGGCCAGCAGCACCGCTAGTACGACGCATGCCCCAGCGAATGGTGTGCCAGAGAAGCTCCAGGCAGTCAGTCCAAGAATGAGCATTGCCGCCCAGACTGGAACGGTGGCGCGTTCAACCGGCAGGCTTACAGAGGGGCGATGCATCACGTGCGTGGCATCGGGCGCCAGTCCGGCAAAGAGGGTAGCTGCGGGCCCTGCAGCGCTTCATTTCGTCGTCGCATCAACCCGCCTCGCTCGGCAGCGACCATGGCAATCTCTCGCAGTGCCAAAATCGTCATCGCAAGTGCGGTGAAAAGCGCCACCACGACCGGCCATCGCAACGGCGGATCGCGCGAGACCACGGCGCCGCCGATCGTGAGCTGTCCCGGTTCTGACATCGTCAACGAGAGCTTGTGCACTCCATCGTCAAGATTCGCAGCCAGAGAAACCGAAATATCTTGCGCCTGGTAATAGGTGAGGTCGATCGTTGAAGCGCCGTCGTCATTGCCCCAATCCGGCAATGGCTCGTCATCG
This sequence comes from Thermomicrobiales bacterium, assembly GCA_038331435.1. Lineage (GTDB taxonomy): Bacteria > Chloroflexota > Chloroflexia > Thermomicrobiales > UBA6265 > JAMLHN01. The sequence continues at coordinate 7,757 of JBBQPB010000058.1, forward strand.
ATCGTGGCGCGGATCAATCCGGCGTCGGGACTGCGACGGAGATAGACCACGATCCCTGTTCCTTCGAAAGTTATCGAGGTGGTAGCCCCAACTTCACTCGTCGTCTTGAAAATGCGACCGCCCAAATGCTGATCGTTCCAGACTCCACTGTACGCAACTGGACCAGAGTCCATTGGGACAAAACCGGTCGGCGCGACACTTCCAACCCCGGAGTCGGCCAGACCAGTTACCGATTCGAAGGCGACAGTCGAGGTGCCATCTTCATTCAGCAGTGCCCGCCCCTCATTTCCCGCACCTGCCTGTTGGGGCAAGAGCGCCCATTGAAAGACGGGACCTAGCCAGGGCCATTCTTTACGAATTCGGTCCATTCCCGCGACGAGATACTCGGCCTGGGTTTGGCGCGAGATGTTATCGCTCAGATTCCAGCCAAAGTGCGTAATCCAGACGGGTTTGGTGGAATCACCCTCTTCGATCATGGTTTCGCGAAAGAGTTCCGTCCGGGAGAGGCTCGGCGTCGCGCTTGAGACGTGCCGGTCGTACGGTGACGCGATACCACCATCGATCGATGCGGCTGCCGCATCGAAATATGGCGCGCCGCCAACGTCATACACGCTGCGCAAAAATCGAACGTCATCGCTCATCGCGCCGTTGGCACTATGGTCAGCGAATTCAGCCAGGATCACCTGGGTTTGCCCGTTGGCGGTTCGGATCGCATTGAAGGCCGGAGCAAGAACACCGACATAGTCATCAGCAGTGGCCGCAACGCCTCCCCATTGTGAGGGATCGTTGGGACGATCCCAGACTTGCACGTAGTCGATATACGCGCCATATCTTCCGACGAACTGGGTCAGGAATGTCGCGAAGTCGGCTGAATTCGCCGGTGGCGCAATGGTTCCCTCGAGCGATCCCGGTTGTGCGGCCCAGACAGGCGCTCCTTCTACCACTGCAACCATTTGGATGCCGGCGTCATTCAGGTTCCGCACGATGGAGTCGTACTCGTCCCAATTGAATTCGCCCGGCGCGAGCTCAATATCAGACCAGTCGAACGTCTGTCGCACAATGCTGAATCCATTGGAACGCAGCGTAGACGCAATCGCTTCGATCTGGGACTCCGAAAATGAACGAAGATCGACGTTCGTGGCAAGGCCGCGACCAGAGACTTGCTGCACGTAGGGAGGATCGGCGCTGGTCTCGATACCGCGATGCAGATACACATCTGCGACCGCCGCTCCCAGCGCCATCATGAGGC
>JBBQPB010000059.1:0-8938 GCA_038331435.1 Thermomicrobiales bacterium
CATCAGCTGGGGTTGGGGGAAACACGGGGTGCTCGAACCCTCCTCCTTCGTACAACGCAATGAATGGCAAGGGACTCGCGATCCATCAGCTTTCCTGGCAGTGCCTGACGCCATCAGGTTTCAGGCTGAGCATGATTGGCCAGAGATCCGAGTCCGTTGTCACGAACTCGCTCGCGAAACTCGCCAGCGTATCGCCGACTACAGCGGCCTAGCGCCGATTCATCCCGATTCGCCCGAATGGTACGCCCAGTTGGTCGCCTGCCCAATCCGCACCAGCGATCCGATCGAGCTCAAACAACGCATGTACGACGAATACCGCATCGAAGTGCCCATGACTTCGTGGGGTGGGCTCGATATGTTGCGCGTCTCCTATCAGGGATACAACGACCATGACGATCTGGAGCGGCTGATGGTTGCCGTCGAAGCGCTTACCCAGCGTGGACCGTGCCGCTCGTTCAGCGTTGATCGCGCAATTGGGGATCAACCACTCGCCCCAGCGCCGGCAGGATAGGCGCCAGCAGCAGCACCACGTTTCGATCCTCGAATCTGCGATATATCTTCGCGCTCAGTCCAGGATTCGGAAGCTCATACTCCTGCGACCGGTGTAATCGCGCTTACAGACAGCGTGATTGCCATGCTCCACAGTGAAGTCGACCCTTCTACCAGCGAAGTGTGATGAGGGCATCACGCGGGGTCGCCAACTTCACGAAAGGGAGCAAACAGTATGTCGATTTCTTCCATCACGTCGCTGAAGTTCAATCGCCGTCTTCTTCTCGCTTCGGGGCTCTTGGCAAGTCCCCTCTTGGCCCCCTTCACGCGGCAGGTGGCTGCCCAGGATGTATCTCCATCGCTCGAGATCCTCTCGCCCGCCTCGGGTGATGTCATCACCGCCGATGCGATCGATGTCCAGCTCAAGATCAGCAACTTCGTCGTCGATTGCACCCAGGCCGGTCGGCCCGAAGCGGACGGCGTAGGCCACATTCACGTCATGCTCGACGGGATGACGATGGCTTCCCTGACCAACTTTTACTGCGGCGAAACCTTCTCCGTTCCAGGCGCGGGCCTTGCGGCCGGAACCCATACGCTCATCGTCGATTTTGCCTCGAACACCCATATGGACATGATGGAGTCGGCGCAACAGGTTGAGTTCGATTACCAACCCACGAATCCAGTTCCGCTACCAGAGCCAGCCGACCTCGGAGAGCCGGGAGTGACGCTCGTCTCCCCAACCGATGGCGCTGCGGTAACACCAATCGTCAGCGTTGAAGTGGAGCCGGTCAACTTCAACCCATCAGTGGAGTTGGAAGGCAAGCAAAACGTTCCCGGCTACGGGCATTATCACGTCTTCGTCGATACTCCCATGGGCATGATGGACAGCATGGACGCGATGGCCACTCCTGAGATGGAGATGAGCGGAACGCCGGTCGAAGGCCACATGGATGGCATGGGTGGTGAAATGGCAATGATGTCGATGGCCGGCATGGTGCTCATGCCTGGAACCAACGCCTTCGATCTCGACCTCACCGCCTGGGGGCCTGGCGAACACACGATTTGGATCGAGCCAGTCCAGAACGACCACACGATGTTCGAATCCTTCGGCCACGTCGAATTCACAGTCGTCGTCGGCGAATAATCAACCCGGCTCGAGGAAGAAGTCCGATCCGCATGCGGATCGGACTTCCTCGCTGGACGATCCGTGATGGAGATGAAAAGCATGAGCAACGAGCTGCGCGTTCGAAAACCCGATCATTTTGTGCTAAATCGAAGGAAGCTGCTGCAGCGGTCGGTGGCGGTCCTGATCGCTGGCATAGTTCCATCGCTCACGATCACGCATCGAACGAGCGCCCACTCGTCGACCCTTCAGGGTACGCCAGTCACTTGTGCGTCGCCTGACGCTTCGATGTCGGTTCAGGGAACTCCCCGTCCGACGCAAACCGTCAAGATGACGAACCAGCTCAGATTCGATCCGGAAAACATCACGATCAAGGCCGGCGACACCATCGAGTGGGTCAACGACAGCAACATGCCGCACTCGGCCACTGACGACCCGGCAAAGAATCCAGTTGCCAAAAGTCACCCGGAATACGTGCTCCTGCCAGATGGTGCCGAGCCATGGAGTTCCGAGCTCCTCCAACCGGGCGAACGCTATCTCCACACGTTCGATACGCCTGGAGAGTACAACTACTTCTGCATCCCCCACGTGCTCTCGGGGATGCGCGGATCGATCACCGTCGATTGTTGAGCATTCCACAAACCTCGACGGCCCCGGAAACGAAAAGGAGCCTTCTGTGAAACTCGGCGTTGACTTCTCTGAGGTGGAACGAGCGCATGTCAGCGAGCGTTTCTATCCAGGCTTCTCCTGGCGGTCATTCGACGAATTCTCTCCTGTCAATCCAATGACGGTTGCGCTTGCTGACGCGCGCGTCGCCGTCGTTACCACCGCCGGCATTCATTTGAGCTCTGACGAACCGTTCAAATCAAGGTCAGACTCCGGTGACTCGAGCTTCCGGGCGTTCGGGTCGAACTGTGGCTTCTCTGAGCTTTCACTGACCCATGGCGGATACGATACGAAGCGTGCCTCCACAGACATGAATGTCGTGCTTCCATTGGACCACCTCAGAAACGCTGCCGTGCTAGGTGAAATCCGAGGAATCACTCCCACTGTCTATTCATTCATGGGATACATTCCGGACACGAACGAACTCCTCGAGGTTACTGCTCCGGAGGTTGCCCGGCTGCTTGCCGCCGAGCAACCCGACCTGGTCATGCTGGTCCCAACTTGACCGGTTTGCCAACAGTCCGTGGGACTGATTCAGCGAGTTTTGGACGAAGCGGGTCTCTGCACCATGTCGATCACACAGGTTGCCGAGATCACAGCAATCATCAAGCCCTCACGCTCGCTCTTTGTAGCGACGCCGTTCGGGCTGACGTTCGGTGATGTGGGCGATGCTAACGGCCAGCAGGAAGTGCTCGCGAACCTGCTCGCCGCCGCACGTGACATGAATTTCGCCGGTATTCGCAACAGTGGGATCGTCTGGACCAAGGACGACCTGCGCTACCGCCAACTTCGCAAAATCTCCTGAGGATCGATGCAATTCGAGAATGACAGAAATGAAGAACCGGATCCGGTGTGGCGAGAGCGCATGGGCTCAGCCCTGCCGGGACTCTTGCTGGCTCTGAATGTCGTGCTCGTCGGAGTCATCCTGGCACGCCCCTGGGAACCCACGCTCCACGGTCCGGTGGCACAAGTTCAACCGGCGGGTGCGGCAGCCAATCTGCCAACCGGTCCGGATGTCGGGCAGTTAGCGCCCAATTTTCAGCTTCAGGATCTCGCGGGGAACGTGGTCGAGTTGGCGGCGATGCGTGGGCAACCGGTTGTCCTGAATTTCTGGGCCACCTGGTGCATCTTTTGCGTCAGCGAAATGCCGGCTCTGCAACGCCTGGCCGAACGCTTTGGTTCGGAGATCACGATCATTGGTGTCAATGTCGGGCAATCGCTCTCCGACGCCAGCGCGTTTGCCACGAATGAACAGATCACCTATCCGCTGGTGCTCGATTCTAACGGCGATGTCACCGAGAACTATCGAATATATGCTATGCCCTCCACCTTCGTTATCGATCGCGACGGCGTCATCCGCGTGCTGCGGTATGGCACCCTCCTGCCGCCCGACCTGCTCGCCGCACTCGAGCCCCTATTGGCCGCCACGCCGGCGGCCCCCTGAGAACGGAGTACGCCGATGTTGCTGTTACAACCGCGCGCGCAGATCCAGCACAGCCTGGACATCTATGTCGCCACTGGGTGTCGGACGTGCGCGGAAGCGCTCGCCTTGGCCGCGGTCGTCGCCAACTGGAACATCAGGAATCTGGACATCCATATCGTAGACTTGGGTGAGCCCGGCGCAATTCGCCCCCAATCTGTCTTTGCGGTTCCTACGTATCTGCTCGACGGGGCGGTCATAAGTCTCGGCAATCCAGGCATGGATGAAATCCGGGAACAGCTCGATCGGATCGAGGAAGAAGACCGATGCCCTTGACGCCTATCATTCAGCAAAAACTCAATGAGCTCAAAACCCGGCGCCGCCCGCCCCCAGTGGTTTCCTACCCCCCTCCGGATGAGCTGGCGGAAAAGCTCTGGCACTTCCGGGAAACCGATATTCTCGCCTCCCTTTCCGAACAAGAACGCGACTGGCTTGCGACCAGTATCGCTATGGTCACCTGCGAACGGGGACGGGTCTTTTATTCGCCACTGGAAGCCAGCGAGGTCGTGTTCATCCTGAAAATGGGGCGAGTCAATCTCTACCGTACAACGGAAGACGGCAGAAAACTGGTCGTTTCGACGCTGGATGCTCATACAATTTTTGGCGAGATGAATCTCATTGGCCAGGGAATGTATGGGTGCTTTGCCGAGGCTGCCGAAGACTGTGTGATCTGCGTGCTGAGTCGGAACGACATGCAAGCCCTCATCCGCAGGAATCCAGACGTCGGGCTTCGCCTGCTTGCCGAAATGGGCGACCGGTTACAGGCGCGCGAGATCGCTCTCGAGTCGATCGCTTTCCGGGGAGTACCCGCTCGACTGGCAGCGCTGCTCCTCGAGGAGGCTGATGCCGATGGCGTCGTTACTGGGTATACCCACCAGGAGCTTTCTGAACGCCTGGGCATCTACCGAGAAACGGTCAGCCAAATCCTGGGCCGTTTCCGAAGCGAAGGGCTTATAGAGGTCGAGCCGCGACTCATCAGAATCCTCGATTCCGACAGGCTGCAAGCCTATTGCCGCTAACTGGAACGTGAAACGCCCCAGGTGTGCCAGACATCGCTATTGGTCGCGGAGGTCTCAGCGCGAAAGCAAGATGCAATCTCGCCAGCACGCATGCCACTGCCGCCTGTAAGTCTCAAAACCTTAACGACCACAAATAATTGGGCGAAGTGCAATTTCTTCGAGGCGAAGCATGCGCGGGATTATTCAGGCGTTGCGATCAGGCCTCTTTCTTCCTCAGCCTCTACCTCGCGAATATTCGCCAATAAGTCTGCACCAGTGACCACCGTGGGAACAATGAGTTGCGCAAGCTCGTGCGCTGCCCAAAACACAGCTTCGGAGTACGTCGGATACGGATGAACGGTCTCGGCAATCGACGAGACTAGCAGGCGCATTCTCATGGCAAGCGCGACTTCACCCACCAATTCACCGCCACCCGCAGCAAGAATATGACCCCCGAGGATCTGTCCCGTTGCACGGTCCGCAACCAGCTTGACGAGCCCATCGGTCTCGCCAGATGTCATCGCGCGTGCCGTATCGCGCATTTTTACCGTCGCGCTAACAGCGTCGTACCCTTTTTCGATCGCTTGTTGCTCTGTCAGACCAACACGAGCCAGTTCGGGATCGGTGAACGTGGCCCAGGGCAACGCATGGTCATTGAAGCGGCAAGGAGCATCCCCACTGAGTGCATTGGCTTCTGCTATGCGCGCTTGGTAATCTGCCACATGTGTGAACGGGAAGCGCCCCGTCACGTCGCCAGCAGCCCAAATGTGGTCCGCAGTGGTGCAGAGGTATTCGTCGACGACAATACCGGAATCTCGATAGTCGACTCCGGCCGCTTCCAGACCAAATCCGTGCACGGCAGGGGTGCGTCCCGTAGCGACGAGAATCTCCTCCGCCCGTACTTCCAGTCGTTCGCCATCTCGCTCACCGCTCAGGATCTTAATGCCATCTTCTTGACGAATGTACGAAATCTGCGCGCCAGTCTCGATACGAATGCCTTCTCTCCTAAACACATCCTCCAAGGCTGAAGCAAGGTCCGGATCCTCCCTTGGGAGCAGTCGGTCTCGAGAACCCACGACTGTGAAGATGACGCCAAAACGCGCAAAGATCTGCGCAAACTCTGCGCCGATTGTGCCCCCACCGATGATCGCCAGCGAAGCTGGCAGGTTTGGCAGCGCTACGGCTTGAACATTTGTGATGTAGCCGGCTTCCCGAAGCCCGTCAATAGCGGGCACAACTTCGCGTGCGCCGGACGCAATGATCACTTTGTCGCCCACCAGAACCGACCCGTTGACCTCGATCTCATGCGGTGAGCGAAATCGACCGTGCCCCTTGTAGAGCACGACTCCCGAGTCGCGAACGTTCTGATCTCCGTCTCCGCCCCGTATCGTGTTGATCACATGCTGAACCCGGTTCATCACGATTGGCCAAGCGACGTCGACGTGACTGGTCCGAATCCCGAATTGGTCGGCGTGGCGGCTCAGGTGCATCACTTCCGCACTTCGGACCAACTCTTTCGTGGGGTCGCAACCGACGTTCAGGCACGTACCGCCGATCTTCCAGCGCTCGATCATGGCGACTCGGGCACCCCGCGATACCGCAGATGCCGCCGCGACACTGCCGGCGCTCCCTCCACCAATGATGATGAGATCGTACGCGTTTTCAGAGTTGCTTCGATCCACAATGCTTCCTTTGTCTGGCCATTCTCGCCTGGTTCGCCTTGCACATTCGCAAGGCAGCTAACGCCAGCAGCGAGATGCAGCTTCAGTTTGTATCGCCCTTTACGATTCCGATGTAATTGCGATTACGGTGCCCAGGTGTTCGACCAAATGTGCGGGGATGATTGTGCACCTCCTGGAAACTGCTAGTGACCGGCTGATCGATCCCAACATTCTGAACAACGACCAGCAAGGTTTTGTATCGGTAATCCTGTGACCTTATCCGCGTACTTGGCGTTTGAATCCCACAATTGCGCCAGGACATTTACGGAGCAAGCTTCACTGCAGGCAGGGGGTAGACCTCCGGATGGGATGAAGGTGTCGGTACACGACGTTGATGACTCCCTGGTCCAAAAGGGGCTTTGGCGATGAAACGTCATCCACTTCAGCATTGAGAATGGCGGCGTCACTCGCGCTCCTGTTGAGCGCGACAATGCCGGGCATTGTGATCGATGATCCTTCCCCTGCCCCGGCGGACTTCGACAAGACACTGGTTTTCATATTAAACGGGGTGAATCATCCGTACAATACCAGTGCCATGCCTGACCGAGACATCCTCTTGCGGGAGATCAAGGGACACATCGACGAGGGTTCGCTGCAGAATTCGGTCACACGGTGGCGTTCTTCCGAAACCGCTTCGGTCTTGCTTTCACAGACGTCGAGGCCGTCGATGGGAGAAGGTCAATCGAGGAATCAGCTCCTGACACTCGAAACTTCATAGGTGACGAGAGGCACAACTATTGTGCCTCTCGTCACCTATGAGCGCGTGTCGACAGAAGTCTGGGTCGACCATTCTCATGACCGATCGGCGAGTTTCGAGCAAGGAGAAGCTCTCTACCCACTCCCCATCGATCTGGCGGATATCGGTGCTCCAGATGCAGCGTACACCCGAATTTGTTTCGAACCCGGCCCCATTTTCGCTAGACAGGACATACTTCGTATTGATTGAAAACGAGGGCGTGGCGAAACCGCCAGGCCCGGGTCGACCGACATAGGCGAGAAATCAAATCTGCAATTCGGGGAACCGTGGCACCCTCGAAAGACATTTGGATGGGGACTGACCATATGCCTAAATCGTGGAACTCGTAGTTGTCGTTGCCGCCATCATCGGCGGCTATGTTCTTGTTCGTAGTTTCAGCCGCTTCCGGCGCAGTGATGAGCTCGGAGTAAGTCCACGACAGCCCGAGCTCCTCCATGAAGCCGATCTTGATGATGTGTTCGCTTCCTCGATCGAACATCCTCGCTTGGTCTTTCTTGACGATCCCTATTGTCCCGTCAGCGCCTTCGTACGAAGGCAAGTTGCGCAGGCCAAACTCGATATCGTGACGATAGATGTCAGTCGGCAACAGAACCTGTCACACGACCTTGAGCGACGAACCGGAATTCAACATGAATCTCCGCAGATAATGCTCATCGATAAAGGCATTGCCGTTTGGCACCAGTCGCATTGGGGCATCACCAACAAATCTATCCACCATGCGCTCGATCAGGTCAGCCCGAACGGGCCGAGCTTTCGTTCGTAAGGCGTGCCCCACTTTCTGAGGTGCGGGTAGGACGCGTCGGCCCTTCTTACTGCAGAATCTGAGCCATGAGTTGAGCGTTGGACGCGCTGAAGGCATCTTGGTGATGCTGCTAATCAAGTTGATGGCGCCGATGGACAAACCCAAACTGTTGCCGTGGCAGCGCCCCCGTTGTTACTGACACCGCTCCTCCGATATCTCCCGAGAGAACGCTGAACATCGGTCTTTGTCCAGGTCGGGGTAGCGTAGCCGTGAGTGTTGGTATCTCCTGCGAGACCTGAGCCAGCGAACGATGTCAGTCCGCCAGCGCGGCAGGTCTTGTGCAGGCGCACCTGGCTCGCGAGATGCTGCTTCGGTCTACCCTCGTGGGGGCCCTTGGCACTGCGAACCATGCCGATCGCTTACCGTTGGTCGCGCAATCGGGGATCCACCACCTGCTCCATCGCCAGCGCCAGCAACGTAAACGCCAGCGCCGTCACGATGATCAGCACCCCCGGCGGGATCACCCACCACCAGTAGCCGACGTACAAGGCGCCGGTGCGGAAACCTGATTCCAGCATCTGCCCCCAGGTCGGGATCGACGGGTCGCCCAATCCCAGAAAGCTGAGTGAGGCTTCGGCCAGAATAGCTGCCGGTGCCGCAAAGATCATCTGTGCAACAATAAACGGCGCCACTTGCGGAAAGACATGCCGCGTCATGATGCGCGTGCGCGGTGCCCCCATGGCTTTGGCCGCTTCAACGATATTGCCGGTTCGCAGCGACAACACCATCGAACGCACCAGGATGGTAAGCCCCGGCCAGCTGAACGCCACCAGAACCAGCAGGATGACCCCCAGGTTCGGTCCGATGATGAACACCAGGAAGATCAACAACGGCAGCAGTGGTACGTTCGAGACGATGTCCGCCCCTCGCTGAATCACCGAATCCGTCTTGCCACCAGAGTA